>CAYNJD010000368.1:0-3288 GCA_964397355.1 uncultured Mycobacterium sp.
TCCAGGTGAAGATCGGCATCCGGAACATCGTCATCCCGGGCGCGCGCATGCAGACCACGGTGGTGATCATGTTCACCGCCCCCAGGATGGTGCCCAGCCCCGACACCACCAGCCCCATGGTCCACAGGTCGGCGCCGGCACCGGGCGAATGCGCCACGGTGCTCAGCGGCGTGTAGGCGGTCCAGCCGAAGTCGGCCGCGCCGCCGGGGGTGATGAAACCGGCGACCACGATCAACCCGCCGAACAGATACAGCCAGTAGCTGAAGGCGTTGAGCCGCGGGAAGGCCACGTCCGGGGCGCCGATCTGCAGCGGCAGCACCAGGTTGGCGAAGCCGAACACGATGGGGGTGGCATACAGCAGCAACATGATGGTGCCGTGCATGGTGAACAGCTGGTTGTACTGCTCGTTGGACAGGAACTGCAGGCCCGGTGAGGCCAGTTCGGTACGCATCAGCAGCGCCATCAGGCCACCGACCACAAAGAAGCCGAACGTGGTCACCATGTACAAGATGCCGATCAGCTTGTGGTCGGTGGTGGCGATGACGCGGTAGACCAGCGCCCCTCGCGGGCCGCCTCGGGGTGGGTGCGGACGCGCCGGAATCAGTTGCTCGAGCGAAAAGTTCACAACGCTCATCAGCCACCTTCCGCCGGCGCGTGCCTGTCGGTGAGAGCAGCGGTTATAGAGGTCTATCGTACGCGAAATCGGGCGGCCAGCACATCAGCGAAAACCGGTTCGGCCCCGAGGGGTGACCCGCTGCGGTATCAGTGAATTCGCCTCACCTCACGGCGCGGCCATATGCGGATAGGCGTGGTCGGTAGCCGGGCAGAAAGTCTCTTTGATCGACCGGGCCGAGGTCCAGCGCAGCAGGTTCAGTACCGATCCGGCCTTGTCGTTGGTCCCCGAGCCGCGCGATCCGCCGAACGGCTGCTGTCCGACCACCGCACCGGTGGGCTTGTCGTTGATGTAGAAGTTGCCGGCGGCGAACCGCAGCCGTTTCAGCGCGGCCTCGACCGCGTTGCGGTCGTCGGCGATCACCGAACCGGTCAGCGCATACATCGATCCGGTGTCGACGATGCCCAGCACGTCCTCGTACCGGTCGTCGGGGTAGACATACACCGACAGCAGCGGCCCGAAATACTCGCGGCTGAACACCTCGTCGGTCGGATCGTCGCACAGCAGCACGGTGGGCCGCACGAAGTAGCCCATGCCGTCGTCGTATTCACCGCCGGCGGCGATGGTCACACCGGCGGTGTCCTTGGCCCGCTCGATGGCTGCCACGTTCTTGGCGAACGCCCGCTCGTCGATCAGGGCACCGCCGAAATTGGACAGGTCGGCGATGTCCCCGTAGCGCAGCTCCGCGGCTGCGGTCAGCAGGTCGTCACCCATCCGCCGCCACACCGACCGGGGAATGAACGCCCGCGAGGCGGCCGAGCACTTCTGACCCTGATAGTCGAACGCACCGCGAATCAGCGCCGTGCGCAACACGTCTGGCTGCGCCGAGGCGTGCGCGACCACGAAGTCCTTTCCGCCGGTCTCCCCCACCAGTCGCGGATAGCTGGCGTACCGGTCGATGTTGGCCCCGACCTTCCGCCACAGACTGCGGAAGGTCGCCGTCGACCCGGTGAAGTGAATCCCTGCCAGCCGCGAATCGGCCAGCAGCACATCGGAAACCGCATAACCGTCCCCGGTCAGCAGGTTGACCACGCCCGGCGGCAGCCCGGCGGCTTCGAGCAGCTCGATGGTCAGCTGCGCAGCCAGGGTCTGGGTGATCGACGGCTTCCAGATCACGGTGTTGCCCATCAGCGCCGGCGCCGTCGGCAGGTTGCCGGCGATCGCGGAGAAGTTGAACGGGGTGATCGCGTAGACGAAACCGTCCAACGGCCGGTAATCGGTCCGGTTCCACACCCCGGGGCCACTGATCGGCTGCTGCGCCAGAATCGCTGCCGCGAAGGCGACGTTGAACCGCCAGAAGTCGATCAGTTCGCACGCCGCGTCGATCTCGGCCTGGTAGACGGTTTTGGACTGGCCCAGCATGGTGGCCGCCAACAGCCGCGCGCGCCAGGGCCCGGCCAGCAGCTCGGCGGCCCGCAGGAAGATCGCGGCACGCTCTTCGAACGGTGTCGCCGCCCAGTGTTGTCGTGCGGCCATCGCGGCCTCGACCGCCGCCGCGGCGTCATCGTGCGTGGCGTTGGTCAGTGTCCCCAGCCGGCAATGGTGCCGGTGCGGCTGAACGACCTCGATCGGTTCGCCGTCGCCCATCCGGTGCCTGCCACCGACGACGTGCGGCAGGTCTCGGGTCTCACCGGCCAGCGCGGCCAGTGCGGTGCGCAGCTCCGCACGCTCGGCGGAGTCCGGTGCGTAATCGCGTACCGCTTCATTGGCCGGTACGGGTACCTCGGTGATCGCGTCCATACCACCAGCATCCGCCGTCGCGCCGGGTTGCGCCGCCTCGCGTTTCAGGCCGCGTAGGCCGCGGCGACTTCGGCGGCCAGCCGGGCGTTGGCCAGCACCAGCGCGACGTTGGCGGCGACCGACGCACCGCGGGTGCCGCGGTGGAAGTGGTCGAGCAGGAACGGAGTGACGTCCTTGCCGCGCACCCCCGCCGCCTCGGCGGCGGCCAGCCCTTCGGCCAGCACCCGGTCGTGCAATGCGCGGTCCAGTTCGGCGTCGGCGGGGATCGGATTGGCCAGCACCAGTCCGTAGCCGTCGGTACCCAGCTCGGCGCGGGCGCGCAGCACCGCGGCGGCCTGCGCCGGGCTCTGCACCCGCCAGTCGAGCCGGTGACCGGAGTCGGCGAGGTAGAACGCCGGGAACCGGTCGGTGCGGTAACCCATCACGCCGACCCCGAGCGTCTCCAACCGCTCCAGCGTGGCGCCGATGTCCAGGATCGACTTGACGCCCGAACAGACCACCAGCACCGGGGTGCGGGCGAGCGTTGTCAGATCCGCGGACTCGTCCCAACTCTCGCGTGCGCCGCGGTGCACGCCGCCCAGCCCGCCGGTGGCGAACACCGTGATGCCCGCCGCTGCCGCCAGGTGCGCGGTCGAGGCCACCGTCGTGGCACCGTCGCCGCCGGCCGCGGCCAGCATCGCGATCTCGCGGACGCTGACTTTGACCGTGGCGTCGCCGGCGGCGATGCGGTGCAGCGCGGCGTCGTCGAGCCCGATGTGCGGCCGGCCCGCCAGGATCGCGACGGTGGCCGGCACCGCGCCCGCCGAGCGCACCGCGTTCTCGATGTCGCGGGCGATGCGCAGGTTGTCCGGGCGCGGCAGGCCGTGGCTGATGAT
>CAYNJD010000369.1:0-3276 GCA_964397355.1 uncultured Mycobacterium sp.
GGTCAGGCGAACTCGGGGATCCTCGTTGATCGCCACCTGTGCCACCACATACGGTGCCGGCATACCGGGCAGGCTGAACCGGTGATTGACGGTGAACCCGGCCAGGGTGGCCCGCCCGGACAGGTCGCGCACTGCCAGGTTCTGGCTACGGCAGTGGCGGCAGACCGGTTGCGGCGGATGGACGAGACCTGCGCAGTCCCGGCATTCCTGCATCCGCAGCACTCCGTCGGCGCCTGCGGTCCAGAAGAACTCGTTGTCCAAGGTGACCGCCGGCAGCGGTCGTCCCGGCGTGCTCACTGGTCGTCGTCCTCGGTGATCTCGATGATGGCGTGCACCGGGCAGTCCAGCAGGGCACGCATGACGTCACGCTCATCCGCCTCGTCCACGGTGCCGTCGCCGGTCAGCGACGCATACCCCCAGTCGTCCAGCGAGAAGTACTTCGGCGCGTGTTTGGCGCAGTAGCCGAACCCGTCGCACATGGTGCGATCCAGTCGGATCTTCATGCCGTCACCTCCTCGATCGCGTAGGGACGTTCGGCCCGGTAGGCGCCGCGGCGGCAGGTGTCGCAGCTGTCGGCAAGGTGCTCGGCCACCAGTTCCGGGAACCGGGTCAGCAGGCTGGCCGCCACCGTGGTGGCACCGTCCAGCGTCCCGCAGGCGCCGCGCCCGGGCAGCACCCCGGCCCACCGCTGCAGTCGCTCGACGTCCTGCGCGGTCGCGACCCCGTCCCGCAACGCTTCGGCTACTGCCGCCATCGCCACGGTGCCGTTGAAACACGACCCGCACTGTCCGGCGTTCTCCCGCCCGAAATAGGCCAGCACCGAGGCGGCGACCGCCACCGGGCAATCGTCGGTGAGAACGGCGACCGCCCCGCAGCCCAGGCCGCTGCCACCGGCGCGCAGGGTCTCGTGGTCCAGGGTGGCAGCCAATCCGTCGCGGTTGAGCAGGCCGGCGAAGTAACCGCCCATCAGTAGCCCGCGCACCTGGTCGAGCGGAATCCCGTGGAACTCGAGCAATTCGCCGATCTCGACACCGTGCGGCAGTTCGTAGAGCACCGGGGCCAGGCCGCCACCGGTCACCGTTGCCAGGAAGGTTCCCGGCGATGACGTGGTGCCCGCTGAGCGGAACGCCGCTGCGCCGTGGCGCTGCAGGAACGGCAGATTTGCCAGCGTCTCGACGTTGGAGACCAGGGTCGGGCGCTGGGCGACTCCCCGCTGGTAGGGCCGCGGCGGCTTGTCGGTCGGCTTGGCCGGACCGCCGTTGATGGCACGCACCGCTGCGGTCTCCTCGCCGGCCACATAGCCGCCGTCGACGGTGAACACGCTGACCGGCGGCCCGGCGATGGTTTCGGTGCTGATCTCGCCCAGCGCGACCTCGATGCTGCGGGCCGCTGCCGGGTCGGAGACGTAGACGTAGGTGCGGGTGGCCGCCACGGCCGCGGCCGCCAGCCGCAAGCCGTCGAGCACCAGGTGCGGGCGATTGCGCAGCAGCCAGCGGTCCTTGATCGAGGCCGGTTCCCCCTCTTCGCCGTTGGCGACGACGACGGCGTCGAGGCCGCGGCGGGCGGCGGCGGCGCGCACCGAGCGCAACTTGACCCCCAGCGGGAACCCGGCGCCGCCGCGCCCGAGCAACCCGCTGCGGTCCACCTCGTCGAGGAATGCGTCGGCATCAGCCAGCGTCCGGTAGCCGCCGGCGGCGGCGTAGGCCGCGCCGTCCTCGACGCCGTCGCGCAGCAGTCGCGGCTCGCTGCCCGGCCAGGCGGCGACGGTGATGTCCGGGCTTGCCGCAGTTGTCGTCATTGCCACCTCGTTTGGTTAGGCTCGCGGTCGTGAGAACCGCGGTAGTGCGCATCGACGTCGACCCGGCCGGACAACTGACACAACAGCAGTTGAGGGCCGGGATGGCGACGTTGCGCGATCTGGTGGTGCCTGCCGGTGCCGGCCTGGTCGAGACTGACGTTGCGGCGATGCCGACGGGGCGGCGCCACGTTCGATTGTTGATCGCCGGCACCGACGCCGACATCATCGATGTCGGAATGCGATTGTGCGCCAAAGCGTTCGGTACCGAACCAGTGCCCGGCGTGGTGACCTATGTGAGCCGGGGGACCGATGACGACGCGCTCGGGGTGCTCGCGGGCCTGGGACTGACCGGCGAGATCGGCCGCACCCCGGGAGCAGACGGCCTCGACGTCGTCCATGTGACGCTGGCCGATGCCGACGTGGCGCGGGTCGGCGAGAGCCGTATCCACACCGCGCTGGAGGCGTCGCTGAACTGCGAGGTTCACATCCACACCCGTTGAGGCCATCAGCGCCCCAAAAATTCCAGGATCGCCGGGGCGGCCAGCACCCAGGTGTCGAACATGTTGAAGTGACTCACTTTTCCCGCGGCTCGTTCTTCGGCGGCCCGCTCCCAGGCGTCCTCCGGCCACGGTGGGTCGATCAGTTCGGAGCCTTTGATCAAGCAATTCACCTCCAGTGAGGTGCGCTTCGGGTGGTCCCAGTCGTTCTCGCCGCCGCGGATGATCAGTGTGGGAACCGTTATGCGGTCGAACATCTCGTCGTCGACTCCGGGAATCGTCTGGCCCGGCTTGGATACGAACGCGTTGAGCCAGCGCAGCATCACCTTGAGGAACGCGTCGCTGTCCATGTCGAGCAGTCGCTGCTTGTTGGCCGGATTCTCCTCGATCCGCTCCCGCCATTCGCGCATGGCCGGCAGCGCCTGGGTGCCGCCGCCACGCACTGCCAGGATGCTGGGGACCACGTAGTACGAGCCCAGTACGAAGGTGCCGTAGATGCCGCCGACGATGTTCCACAGCACCAGCTTGGTGACCAACTCGGGGTAGAGCATGGTGGTCAGCATCGAGTCCCGCGCACCACCCGAGCCGCCGGCCAGGATGACAGGTCCGGTGTCCAGGGCGGTGAGCAGGCCGTGCAGGGTGTCGGCTCGCATATGCGATTCGGACTGGCCGTAGAACTGCACATCGGAGGCCCCGCAGTTGGGGCGGTCCCACAACAGCACCCGGTAGCCGCCGGCAACGAGCTCATCGGCCAGCGGGCGTAGGCCGGGAATCTCCTTGGAGAACCGGCCGCCGGGAGTCAGTACGATCAGATCGCCGGTGTCGCCGAGGATCTCGTAGACAACGTTTCCGCCGTTGATTTCGACAGAGGCCACCGATTGCTCCCGTGTGCTAGGCCTGGACCAGGACGTCGTTGCCCACCACCCGCACCGGGTAGGTGCGGATGCTCCACTCCGGTTTGACCGCGGTGGTGCCGGTGGC
>CAYNJD010000370.1:0-3274 GCA_964397355.1 uncultured Mycobacterium sp.
GTCACCGACCGGTCGCCGCGGTCGGCGAAGGTGTACATCTCCTTGGAGACCACGTCGGTGGACTCCCCCACCCCGCGGGCGAACAGCGCGGTGTCCTCGAAGATGGGCAGTTCGATGTCGCCGTAGCCGGCACGGCGGGCGACCGCCAACAGCCCGTCGCGCACCGCGACGAAACCGGCCGAGGCCGGCGGCACGTAGTCGGGCACCCCCTTGGGCGCGGCGAAAGTGCTCACGCGCTCAGCCCTTCCAGGAACGGGTTGAACCGGCGTTCGGCGCCGATGGTGGTCTGGGGTCCGTGCCCGGGCAGCACGACGGTCGCGTCGTCGAGGATCAGCAGCTTGTCGACGATCGAGTTCATCAGGTCCCGGCCGCTGCCGCCCGGCAGGTCGGTGCGCCCGACGGAGTTCTGGAACAGCGTGTCGCCGCTGAACACCACCTCTTTCGTGTCGCCCTCGACCCGGAAGATCACCGAGCCCCGGGTGTGCCCCGGGGTGTGGTCGACGGCGACGGTGGTGTCGCCCAGGCCGACCAAGGCGGCGTCGCGATCCAGTTCGACCAGCTGTTTGGGCTCGGAGAACATCACCTTGCTCAGCGCGCCGAACAGCGCCTGGCCCGGCAGCGTTCCCAGCGACCGCAGCGGGTCGGTGAGCATGAACCGGTCCTCGGGGTGGATGTAGGTCGGGCAGCCGTAGGTGTCGGAGACCTTCTGCGCCGACCAGATGTGGTCGAGGTGGCCGTGGGTGAGCAGCACCGCCGCCGGCGTGAGCCGATTCTCGTCGAGGATGCTGCGCAGCCGGGCCATCGCACGCTGCCCGGGGTCGACGACGATCGCGTCGGCGCCTTGCCGCTGCGCCAGGACGTAGCAGTTGCACGCCAGCATTCCGGCGGGAAATCCGGTGACCAACACGCCGACCAGTTTCCCATTGCGCGCCGTTGCGGCGGCGACGCGGGCGGTGCTGGCAGACTTTGGCAGACTTGGAGCCGACTGACCAGCGAGCCAGGGAGGTAATCCGGCGGTGCCCACCAACGCAGAACGACGCGCCAACGCCAAGCGCAATCTGGACCAGCAGGTCGCCCAGCGCGCCGAGGCGGCCCGCAAGCAGCGCCGGATCCTGCTGGTCGCCGGCGCGGCGGTCGCCGCGCTGCTGGTCGCCGGTGTGGTGATCGTGGTGCTGCGCGGCGACGGCGATTCCGGCAACGTCAACGCGCAGGATTCGGCGACCTCGGAGACCTCGGATGCCGCCGCCGCATCACCCGGCGAGCCCGGTCAGCTGCCGAAGTTCACGCCCTCGACCACGACGGGCGCCAACTGCCAGTACCCGGCGTCGGGGCAGCCGGCGAGCAAGAAGGTCGAGCCGCCCCGTTCCGGCAAGGTGCCCACCGAGCCGGCCGAGGTCAGCGTGTCGATGATGACCGACCAGGGCCCCATCGGGTTGATGCTCAACAACGCCCAATCCCCCTGCACCGTCAACAGTTTCATCAGCCTGGGCGCCAAGGATTTCTTCAGCGACACCCAGTGCCACCGGCTGACCACCTCACCGTCGCTGAGCGTGCTGCAGTGCGGCGACCCCAGCGGCAACGGCACCGGCGGGCCCGGCTACGAGTTCGAGAACGAATACCCCACCGACCAGTACCCGCCGGGCGACCCCGCGCTGGGCGTCCCGGTGACCTATCCGCGGGGCACCGTGGCCATGGCGCACAGCGCCGGCAGGCACAACAACGGCAGCCAGTTCTTCCTGGTGTACCAGGACTCGATGCTGCCGCCGGACTACACGGTGTTCGGCCGAATCCAAGACGACGGGCTGGCCACGCTGGACAAGATCGCCGAGGCCGGTGTCAAGGGCGGCGGCGAGGACGGCCCGCCGAAGACCGAGGTGACCATCAAGTCGGTGCGCGCCGACTGACGCCGGCCTGCACCGGCGCCACAATGCGCGTCCCCGACGCGACACGCCGCGCCGAGACCGCAAACCCGCACGGTCTGGGCAGATAGTGGGTAGACGCATGTACCGATTCATCCCAGTCGTCGCCTCGGCCGTCATAGCACTGGCCGCGGCCGGGGCAGCCGTCGCCGGCTCGGCGGCGTGGTGGTGGCTGGGCGCGCCGGCGGCGCTGCTGACGGCGCTCGGGATCTACGACCTGATCCAGCCCCGGCATACGATCCTGCGCAACTATCCGATCCTGGGCCACCTGCGGTACCTGCTGGAGGCACTGCGGCCCGAGCTGCAGCAGTACTTCATCGAACGCAACTTCGACGGTCGCCCGTTCGACCGGGCCCGCCGCTCGATCATCTACGAGCGCGCCAAGGGCGTGCACAGCGAACAGGCATTCGGCACCGAACGCGACATCGACGCGGTCGGCTATGAGCATCTGGCCCAATCCGTCGCTCCGGCACCGGTGCCCGACGCCCCGCCCCGGACACTGGTGGGCGGACCCGACTGCAAACACCCCTATTCCATGGCGCTGCTGAATGTTTCGGCGATGAGCTTCGGAGCGCTGTCCAACAACGCGATCCTGGCGCTGAACAAGGGTGCGGCGCTGGGCGGTTTCGCGCACGACACCGGCGAGGGCGGCCTGACCCCGTATCACACCGAGCACGGCGGCGACCTGGTGTGGGAGATCGGCTCCGGGTACTTCGGGGCCCGCACCGCCGACGGGCGTTTCGACCCGGCGCAATTCGCCGACAAGGCATCCCACCCGGCCGTCAAATGTGTGTCGCTGAAGCTGAGCCAGGGCGCCAAACCCGGGCTGGGAGGTGTGCTGCCGGCCGCCAAGGTCAGTGCGGAGATCGCGCGCTACCGCGGCGTTCCCGCGCACCGCAAGTGCGTCAGTCCCGCCTACCACTCGGCGTTTGCCACCCCGCGGGAACTGATCCGGTTCGTCGCCGCCATGCGTGAACTGGCCGGCGGCAAACCCACCGGGTTCAAGCTGTGCGTGGGCACCCGCACCGACGTGCTGGCGATCGCCAAGGCGATGGTCGACGAGGGCACCGCCCCGGATTTCATCATCGTCGACGGCGCCGAAGGCGGAACCGCCGCCGCACCACTGGAATACGAGGACCATGTCGGTATGCCGCTGACCGATGGGCTGATGACCGTGCACAACGTGCTCGTCGGAATGGGATTGCGCGACAAGATCAAACTGGGCGCCAGCGGCAAGGTCGCCGGCGCCACCGATATCGTCAAGCGACTGATCCAGGGCGCCGACTACACCAATTCGGCCCGCGCGATGATGATGGCGGTCGGCTGCATCCAGGCCCAGCGCTGCCACACCAACA
>CAYNJD010000371.1:0-3263 GCA_964397355.1 uncultured Mycobacterium sp.
CCGCGACCGCCGTCGCCGCCGTCACCGTTGTCACCCGCGGTGCCGTGCGCCGATGCGCCGCCGGCCCCGCCGACACCACCGGCGCCGCCGGACCCGCCGTTGCCGCCATCGCCCGCGTCGCCGCCGGTGCCGCCGTTGATCGCGAAGTCCCCGGCCTGGCCGTCGCTTCCGGTCACCCCCGCGCCGCCGATCCCGCCGGCCCCACCGGCGCCGCCACGCCCGCCGTCACCGAATTGCGCTGCCAGACTCGCCCCGCCGGCGCCGCCGGTGCCACCCGTGCCGCCGGTAGCGCCCACTGTCCCGGCGCCACCGGTACCGCCCGCACCGCCGGCCCCGCCGTTGCCGACGAACCAGGCCACCGCGTCGCCGCCGTCGCCTCCGGCCCCGCCGGTGCCGCCGAGCAGACCCGCGCCACCGGCCCCGCCGGCGCCGCCGTTGCCCATGATCGATCCGCCGGCCCCGCCATCACCACCGGCGGCACCAGCGCCACCGGCCCCGCCGTCGCCGCCGTTGCCGAACATTCCGGCCGCCCCGCCGTTGCCGCCGACCTCCCCGGCTACCGACTGGTCGTAGCCGTCGCCGCCATCGCCGAACCACAGGCCGCCGGCGCCGCCGTTGGGGTCGGTCGCCGTGCCGTCGACGCCGTTGCCGATCAGATAGACCCCGGCGAACTGGTTGATGGTGTCGTCGATCTGGATGCCCAGCGGGCTGGTGATCCAAGCCTGCACCTGGCCGTGCAGCGAGGTGTAGAGGTCGAAGCCGAACAGGTCCGAGGCGTCGAACGGGTTCGAATCGGCGGCCACACCCGCCGCGGGCGTGAACAACTCGACCAGCCAGTCCAGATCCAGTGAGTCGGCCTGCGCCGGCGGCGCCACGAGCGGGCCCAGACCCAGGCTGCCGGCTGCCAGGAAGGCCCCGATCGCGGTGCGCGCCCCGTACCGACCCGGCTGTGCATTGCGTCGTAGGCCCATGGCCCTCACCTTGTCTGTGTCGAGGGCGAACCCTGCCGAGAGCACGCTTCAACGGCGCGCGATCACCGCCAAAGTACTACCTAAGCAAGTGCTGAGCAAAAGACAAGTGGGATGGGCTTCACGAAATACCGCCGCTTAAGTGGACGGCACCGGCGTGAGTATCACCACCGGGATCGGCCGGGAGGTGCGGCGCTGATAGGCGTTATAGCGATCGGCGTTGTTGGCGTTGACGATCCGCCACAGCCTGGCATAGTCGGGGTCGTCGGGCAGCACCGCTCGCGCGGTGGCGCCGAACCGCTGCGGTCCGACGTTGATCTCGACCTCCGGGTGCGCCTTGAGGTTGTGGTACCAGCCGGGGGAGCGGGGAGCCCCACCCATGGACGCGACGATCAGGTAGTTGCCGCCGTCGCGGGCATAGCTCAATGTCGAGGTTCGCGCCTGGCCGGTCTTGGCCCCGACGGTGTGCAGCATCAGGCTGGGCGGCATACCCGGCACCCGGTGGCCCAGCCAGCCGCCGCTGCGGCGATAGATCAGGTCGTGCACCACGAGCAGTCGGGTGGCCAGTTGTTCGATCGGGCTGAAGTTGTCCATGCCTCAGTCTGGCCGCGCGGTGTCGGCATCCGCCAGTGCGGCCCGCAGCAACTCCCCGGTGCGCTCCCGGTCCGGGTCGCGGCGCAGCACCACGCCCTTGGCGAACGCCAGCTTGTCGCCTAAACCAGCACCGCGGCGCGGCACCACGTGCAGGTGGATGTGAAACACGCTCTGAAATGCCGCCCGGCCGTCGTTGATGACCAGATTGTTGCCGTCGGCATGCAACCCCGAGGCGCGGGATGCCCGGGCGATGCGCTGGCCGACGGCGAGCATGCCCGCCAGCGTCGCGGGCGGGGTGTCGGTCAGATCCACGCTGTGCTGTTTGGGGATCACCAGGGTGTGGCCGCGGGTAAACGGCCGGATGTCGAGGAACGCCAGGTATTCGTCGTCTTCGAAAATCCGCACGGCCGGAGCGTCGCCGGCCACCACGGCGCAGAACACACACGACATGCCGCCACCGTAGCGGCTCAGCTCAGCGCAGCGCCAAGGCCATCGCCTCGATCGCCCGGTCCAGGATCGCCCGGGTGGTGCCGAAGTTCAGCCGCGCGAAGCCCCGACCGCCGCCGAACGGGATACCGGGGCTCAGCGCCACCTTCGCGGTGGCCAGCAGATGATCGGCCGGTTCGGCCGGCAGTCCCAGCGCCCGGAAATCCAGCCACGCCAGGTAGGTGGCTTCCGGGTGGCTGACCCGCAGCCCGGGCACCGCTTCGGGCAGGGCCCGCGACAGGTGATCGCGGTTGGCCCGCAGGTACCCCAGCAGCTGATCGAGCCAGTCGCCGCCGTGGGTATAGGCCGCGACGTTGGCGCGGATGCCGACGGTGGACGCCCCCATCACGTGCAGCATGTTGATCCGGCGCCACGCGTCGGCGTCGCGCTGGTTGGACAGCATCACCTGGGCGCACATCAGCCCGGGCAGGTTCCAGCCCTTGGACGCCGACATCAGCGTGACGACGGTGTCGGCGGCGACGTCGGACACCGAGGCGGCCGCCACGTGGGGGCGGTCGTAGACCAGCGGGGCGTGGATCTCGTCGGCGATGACCCGGGCGCCGTGGCGCGCGGCGATGTCGATGATCGCGCGCAGCTCCTCGGCGGTGAACGCGGTGCCCAGCGGATTGTTGGGGTTGCACAGGATCAGCGACCCCGCGCCGGCGGCGAACGCGTTGTCCAGCGCCTCCAGATTCATCACGTAACGACCCGAATCCTGCTGTGTCATCGGAATTTCCACCCGCTGGCGGCCGGTGACCTGCAGCAGGTCGAAGAACGGCATGTAGGCGGGCACCGGCAGCACCACCGGGCTTTCCGGGCGGGTGAGGAAGGCGATGACCACCTCCATGCCCTTGAGCACATCGGGCACCGTGCGAACCCATTCCGGCCGGGCGGACCAGCCGTAGCGGCGTTGGCACCACGCGGCGGCCGCCGCCGGCAGCGCGTCGGAACTCAGTGCCGGGTAGCCGAACTCCTCATCGGTCACGCAGGCGTGCGCGGCATCTACCACCGCCGGCGCGGTGGGGAAGTCCATCTCGGCGATCCACAGCGGCAGCACGTCAGGGCCGAAGTGGTTCCACTTGATGGTCTTGCGGGCCCGGAGCTGGTCGGTGGTCAGCGCATCGAAGACTTCAGCCACACCGACAGTCTGCCGCGATATACGTTTGCGGCGTGGCTGATCCCGAGATCGATGAATTGCTCGACGGGCTCGACGGC
>CAYNJD010000372.1:0-3252 GCA_964397355.1 uncultured Mycobacterium sp.
TGAGCTTCTGTTGTTCGGCGTTGACCTCGCTGATCGAGGCGGGCAGCGTGGCGAAGGGGCCGTCCATCACGGTGACCGACTCGCCGACCTCGTAGTCGACCTCGATGACCGGGCTCTCGATGCCGCCCTGTTGAGTGGTCGTCGTCGTGGTCGTGCCTCGCTGCTGCTTCTTGGCCGCGCCCTGCGGCAGCAGGAACTTGACCACGTCGTCCAGCGGCAGCGAGGTCGGCCGCGACGTGGCGCCGACGAAGCCGGTGACGCCCGGGGTGTTGCGCACCGCCGACCAGGAGTCGTCGGTCAGGTCCATCCGCACCAGGATGTAGCCCGGCAGCACCTTGCGGTTGACCTGCTTGCGCTGGCCGTTCTTGATCTCGGTGACCTCCTCGGTGGGCACCTCCACCTGGAAGATGTAGTCACCGACGTCGAGGTTTTGCACACGGGTCTCGAGGTTGGCCTTCACCTTGTTCTCGTAGCCGGCGTAGGAGTGGATGACGTACCAATCGCCGGGCTTGCTGCGCAGTTCGCGCTTGAGTGCCACCGCGGGGTCGACTTCCTCGGCCGGTTCGGCCTCGGCCGCCTCGGCGCCCTCCGGGGTCTGCGCGGCGTCGGCCGCTTCCTCAGCCGGGGCCTCGGCAGGCGCCTCGGTGGTCTCCGCCACGTCGACCGGCTCGCCCGTGGGCGTATCGCCGTCGAAGGTAGTCACGGTTGTCAGTCCTTCCCTAATAACTTCACTCGCCGAACACCAGCAGCACCAGCTTGGCGAATCCGTAGTCCGCCCCGGCGACCAACGCCACCATGAAGACCAGGAATGCCAGCACCACCGCGGTGTAGGTGATCATCTGCTTGCGGTTCGGCCAGATCACCTTGCGAAGTTCGCCGACGACCTGCTTGAGGTAGTTGAAGACGAAGACGAACGGATTGCGCGACGGGCCTTCCGTCTTCTTCTTGGCCTTTTTGGCCTTCTTGGCGGCGCCGGTGTCCTCGGCACCCAGCTCCGTGGCCGTGGACTCCAGCTCGTCGACGCCGGTGGCCGCGCCGCGACGCCGGGAGCGCTTGCCGGTGGGCCGCAGCGGTTCGCCGGCCTGCCTGCTCACCACCGCCGTGCGGCTGTGGCGGCCGGCGGGTTCGGCATCGCTGTCACCGTCGGCTGCGGCGTCGGGACGGTCGAACTCGTCGGTCACCGCATGCTCCTTCGTCTTCTCGCTTACGTATTGCCGTACCGCACCCGGCAGTGTCCAGTGTCCACTGTCCACCATGGCACGTCAGCAGGGGCGACAGGACTTGAACCTGCAACCTGCGGTTTTGGAGACCGCTGCTCTGCCAGTTGAGCTACGCCCCTTCGCGGTTGGCAGACCAACCTGCGCGTTCCGGGGGCTTCACCTGTGCGCCGTCTCGGCCCACACAATTCGCGCGCCCCCCGGATTCACGGAAAGCGCGCTAGTGCTGGGAAAACCCCGAGGTCTGAGTGTACCCCGCCGCCCGGGCCAGTTACTAATCAGGCTGTTCGGCGACGCTCACCGGAGTCGGCCCGCAGGGACGGCGGAGGCGAGCGGAAGCCGGGACGGCGTTACCAATCAGGCCGTTCGGACGACCTGACCGGATTCGGCGTCCCACTTGATGTTGACCGAGTCGTCGCCCTCGTGGCCCATCATCGTGGTGAACGCCTCGAGCACCAGGTCTCCGGCGTCGTCGGTCAAGATGTTGCGGGTCGTCACGATGTCGGCGCCGAAGCGTTCGTTGACCGAGGCGATCTCCATCCGGGCGTAGAGGACGTCGCCGGCCTTGATCGGCTTGTGGAAGGTGAACCCCTGGTCGACCTGAACCATCTGCATGGTGGTGTAGCCGGTGTCGACGTTGCGGAAGAAGTCGGCCTGCACCAGCTTCGCCAGGATCGACACGAAGGTCAGCGGCGCCACCAGCGCGTCGTAGCCCAGGTCGGCCGCCGCCTTCTCGTCGTAGCAGGCGGCGTCATCGCACTTGATGGACTTGGCGAACTCGCGAACCTTTTCGCGGCCCACCACAAATGGTTCGGGGTAGCGCCAGATCATGCCCCGAATATCGGTTTTGATCGCCATAGCCTCGCCTAAGCCAGCTTCGCCGAGGCGACCGCCCGTCCGAAGATCTTCTTGCCGCCGGTGGTGGCGGTCAGCGCGATCGTCACCGACTTCGAGTCGGCGTCGACGGACTTGACCCGGCCGCTGAAGGTGATCTCGGCGCCCTTGCCGTCGTTGGGTACCGGCACCACGGAGGTGAAACGCACGTTGTACTCGGTCACCGCGCCCGGGTCACCGACCCAGGACGTGATGTAGCCGCCGCCGAGTCCCATGGTCAGCATGCCGTGGGCGATCGCGGTGTCCAGGCCCACCTGCTGGGCGATCTCGTCGTCCCAGTGGATCGGGTTCAGGTCGCCGGACACTCCCGCGTAGTTCACCAGATCCTGCCGGGTCAGGCCGATGACCCGCTCCGGCAGCTGATCGCCGACCTTGACCGAACTGAACTCACGCAGTGCCATCCGTGAAACCCTTTTCTCCCTCGCCGGCGCGGCCCGCCAGCGTCGTGTACGTCTCCTGCACGACGTCACCGGCCTCGTTGGTGACGACCTGCCTGGTCATGATGATGTCGGTGCCATGCGCGCGCCGGACCGACTCCACCGACACCTCGCAGTGCAGTCGGTCGCCCTCTTTGATCGGCTGGTGAAACTCCAGCTTCTGGTCGACCTGCACGATCTGGGCGTCCGAGACCTCGACGCCCACGTGCTCGAAGAACGCCGAGATCGCCTTGTGCCCGAACACCGAGATGTAGGTCAGCGGGGCCAGCAGACCGTCGTGGCCGAGCTCGGCGGCCGCCCGCAGGTCCAGGCTGGCGGGGTCCGCGGCCTTGACGGCACGCGCGTATTCGCGGATCTTTTCCCGCTCCACCTCATAGTGGTCGGGGTATCGGTAGTGCGCCCCGGCGAGGCGCTCGGCCAACGACACGGTTCGCGCGACCTAGCGGGATTCGCGGTGCGACTGGTGCTTGCCGCAGTTGGGGCAGAATTTCTTCAGCTCCAGCCGGTCGGGGTCGTTGCGGCGGTTCTTCTTGGTGATGTAGTTGCGGTGCTTGCACACCTCACAGGCCAAGGTGATCTTCGGCCGCACATCGGTGCTGGAGGCCACGTCAGCTGCCCTCTTTCGTCTGTCGTTACGCTGGTTGTCGTAGTAGCGATGGCCGGACTTGAACCGGCGACCTAACGATTATGAGTCGTTCGCTCTA
>CAYNJD010000373.1:0-3230 GCA_964397355.1 uncultured Mycobacterium sp.
CCTGATGCCCGGCGAGGTGCCGGCGGCGGTGGTGTTCGTGGTGTCGGCGGCGGCGGCACTGACCGAGTCGGATTGTGCGCTGCTCGATGCGGCGGCCGCCCACACCGACGTGGTGATCGGCGTGGTGTCCAAGATCGACGCGCATCGCCACTGGCGGGAGATGCAGGAGGCGGCCCGGGAGACCCTCGCCGACTACGCGCCGCGCTACCGCGGCATGGCGTGGGTGGGCGCGGCGGCGGCACCGGTGCGGGGCGAGCCGCGCGTCGACGAGCTGGTCGCCGAACTGACCAAACAGCTCGGTGACAGCGATCTGCAGCGACGGAACCGGTTGCGGTCCTGGGAGTTCCAGTTGCGCACCGACGCCGATCGGGTCGACCGTGACGCCCGCGCGGAAGGGCGGCGCGCCCGGGTGGCGTTGCTGCAGGAGCAACGCGACGAGGTGGTGCGGCAGCGGCGGATGTCGAAGTCGGAGCGGTCGATCTCGTTGCGCAGCCGCATTTCGCAGGCCCGGGTGCAGCTGTCCTACTTCGCCCGAAAGCGCTGTGCCTCGGTGCGCGGCGAACTCTGTGAGGACGCCGCGACGATGACCCGGCGCCGATTGCCCGAGTTCGAGGCCTATGTGCGTGACCGGATGGCAGACGTCGTGACCGAGGTCGACCAGGGCGTCTCCGAGCACCTGGCCGACGTCGCTCAGGAACTGGGCCTGGCCGCCGACGTCAGTTCGGCGACCGGGACGGTCCCGCCGGCGCCGCAGATCGAGATCGGGGAGCCGGCATTGAAGTCCCGGCGGCTGGAGACCCAGCTGATGACGCTGCTCGGTGCCGGCTTCGGCATCGGAGTGGCGTTGACCCTGAGCCGGCTGTTCGCTCACCTGGCCCCGGGCTTGGCCGCCGTCGGCGCCGTGGTGTGCGTCGCCGTCGGCGTCGCGGTCACGGCGTGGGTGGTGCGCATCCGCGGGCTGCTGCGCGATCGCGCGGTGCTTGATCGCTGGGTGGGTGAGGCGACCGGTGCGCTGCGGTCGGCGGTGCAGGAGCGGGTGGCGCTGCGGGTGGTGGCCGCCGAGTCGGCGCTCACCGCCGAACTCGCCGAGCGTAACGAGACCGAAGCCGCGCGGGCCGCCGACCGGATCGCCGGACTGGACCGGGAACTGCGCGAGCACGCCGCCGCGACCGCCCGCGCCGCCGCGGTGCGCGATCGGCAGCTGCCGACGCTGCGGCGGGCACTGGCTGCGGTCCGCTCCGAACTGGACGAATCCGCTCCGGCGGATACTCACGACTAGTTGCGTGTAAGCCCGCTTCGCTACGCGCCGCTATCCCAGGTAACCTCTTCTCTAATGAAGGTATAAGAGGTTGGCGGCGGCGCGTATCAGCGGCGACACCACGAAGTGACACAGGTTACAACAGGAGAGTTTCAATGACCTCAGCGACCATTCCCGGTCTGGACGCCGCCCCGACGAAACACCGCGGGTTGCTGGCCTGGGTCCAAGAGGTCGCCGAGCTCACCCAACCGGACCGGGTGGAGTGGTCCGACGGCTCCGAGGCGGAGTGGAACCGGCTGATGGCCCAGCTGGTGGAGGCCGGAACCGCGGTCAAACTCGACGAGGACAAGAAGCCGAACTCCTACCTCGCGCTCTCCGACCCCGCCGATGTGGCCCGGGTCGAGTCCCGCACCTTCATCTGCACCCGCACCAAAGAGGGTGCCGGCCCCACCAACAACTGGATGGACCCCGACGAGATGCGGGCCACCATGACCGAGCTGTACCGGGGCAGCATGCGCGGTCGCACCATGTACGTGGTGCCGTTCTGCATGGGCCCGCTGGGCGCGGAGGACCCGAAGCTCGGCGTCGAGATCACCGACTCGCCGTACGTGGTGACGTCGATGAAGATCATGACCCGGATGGGCAGCGCGGCGCTGGAGAAGATCGGCACCGACGGCGCGTTCGTCAAGGGTCTGCACTCGGTGGGTGCGCCGCTGGCCGAGGGCCAGCAGGACGTGCCGTGGCCGTGTAACGACAACAAGTACATCACCCACTTCCCGGAGACCCGCGAGATCTGGAGCTACGGCTCCGGTTACGGCGGCAACGCGCTGCTGGGCAAGAAGTGCTACGCGCTGCGGATCGCCTCGGCGATGGCCCACGACGAGGGCTGGCTGGCCGAGCACATGCTGATCCTCAAGCTGATCTCCCCGGAGAACAAGGCCTACTACATCGCCGCCGCGTTCCCGTCGGCCTGCGGCAAGACCAACCTGGCGATGATCCAGCCCACCATCCCGGGCTGGCGGGCCGAGACCCTCGGCGACGACATCGCCTGGATGCGATTCGGCAAGGACGGCCGGCTGTACGCGGTGAACCCGGAGGCCGGTTTCTTCGGGGTGGCGCCGGGCACCTCCAACAGCTCCAACCCGAACGCGATGAAGACCGTCGAGGCCGGCAACACCATCTACACCAACGTGGCCCACACCGACGACAACGACATCTGGTGGGAGGGCATCGACGGGGACACCCCCGCCCACCTGACCGACTGGAAGGGCAACGACTGGACACCGGAGTCGGGTACCCCGGCGGCGCATCCGAACTCGCGGTACTGCACCCCGATGTCGCAGTGCCCGATCCTGGCGCCGGAGTGGGATGACCCGGCCGGCGTGCCGATCTCGGCGATCCTGTTCGGCGCCCGCCGCAAGACGACGGTGCCGCTGGTGAGCCAGGCCCGCGACTGGCAGCACGGCGTGTTCATCGGCGCCACCATGGGCAGCGAGCAGACCGCCGCCGCCGAGGGCAAGGTGGGTGCGGTGCGCCGCGACCCGATGGCGATGCTGCCGTTCATCGGCTACAGCGCCGGGGACTACATGCAGCACTGGATCGACATCGGCAAGAACTCCGACGAGTCCAAGCTGCCGAAGGTCTTCTTCGTCAACTGGTTCCGCCGCGGCGAGGACGGCCGCTTCCTGTGGCCGGGCTTCGGCGAGAACAGCCGGGTGCTCAAGTGGATCATCGACCGGGTCGAGGGCAAGGGCTCCGGGCAGTCCACGCCGATCGGCACCGTGCCGCAGGCGTCCGACCTGGAACTGGCCGGTTTGGACGTCGACCCCGCCGATGTGGAGCAGGCGCTGGTCGTCGACGCCGACGAGTGGCGTGCCGAGCTGCCGCTGATCGAGGAGTGGTTCGAGTTCATCGGCGACCAGCTGCCCACCGGCCTGCGGGATGAGTTCGAGGCGCTCAAGCAGCGCCTGGG
>CAYNJD010000374.1:0-3221 GCA_964397355.1 uncultured Mycobacterium sp.
GCTCGAAGAGTTCTACGCACTGTGCCACACCGGTGGCACCCGGCGGGTGGCCTTTGGACTTCAAACCACCGCTGGGATTGACCGGCAACGCGCCGCCGACAGTGGTCACCTCGGCTTCGAGCAACTTGTGGGCTTCGAACCGTTCGGCGAAGCCGAGGTCTTCATAGCTGATCATCTCCACACCGGTGAAGTAGTCGTGCACCTCGGCGACATCGATGTCCGACGGCGTCAGCCCTGCCATGGCGAATGCCTGCTTGGCGGCGCGCAGTGTCGCCGGAAACGTCGTCATGTCCCGTTTGTGCTGGTGCATCACCGCATCCAGACCCAATCCCACCCCGCGGATCCACACCGGCCGATCGGTGAAGCGATCCACCACGTCCTCGGCGGCCAGCACCAGCGCGGCGGCGCCGTCGCTCTGCGGGGCGCAGTCGTACACCCCGAACGGGGAAGCCACCATGGGCGCTTCGAGGGCCTGCTGCATGGTGATCTCGAAACGCAGCCGCGCGCGGGGGTTGCTGACCCCGTGCCGGTGGTTCTTCACCGCCACCATCGCCAGGTGCTCGCGGGTAGCGGGCGACTCGTGCAGGTAGCGCCGTACGTGCAGGGCGAAACCGGCCGGCGCGACCAACCCGAGCGGGTAGTCCCACGCCATGTCGCGCGCGGTTTCCTCCCAGGCCCAGAGCATGTCCTTGGTGGCGGTCTCCCGCAGCTTGTCGGCACCGATCACCAGCGCCACGTCGACCGCCCCGGACGCGACGCCGAACAACGCGTTGCGGACCGCGTCATTGCCCGTGGCGCAGGAGTTCTCCACCCGCGTGACCGGTAGGTCGGGCAGTCCCAGGGTGTCGGCCAGGATTCCGGACGGAAAGCCGTCGGTGGTGCCCAGCGCGCCGAACCAGGCCGCCTGCACATCGGTTTTGGCCAGGCCCTTGTCCACGCTGGCGGCACACTCGGTGAAGGCCATCGGCAGCAGGTCCTTGATGCCCAGCGCGAAGTGCTCCCGGAACGGCGTCATACCGGCGCCGACGATGCCCACGCGTCTCATGCGCCGCTCCTCAGCATCACTCCGTCCCGCGCTGCTTCGCAGCTGGGGACTCCGCTCTGCATCGTCGCCGGCGGTCTCATGCGCCGCTCCTCATGCGACAGCCTCGGGTTGTTCCGACGGGTCGAAGGGTTCGAACGCGTACCCGTAGTCGGGCACCCCGGAGCGCACCGCGATCCGGCGCAGCACCAGCCGGCCCCGGTCACCGATCCAGGCGCTGCCGGCCGGCGCTCCCGTCACCTTCACCAGCGCGCGGACCGCCACGTCATCGAGCTCGACGATGACCAGCGAGTACGGGGTGGTCAGCCCGGGCACCGGGATCTGTACGGTCACCTCGGTATAGACCGTGCCGACGCGGGGCAGCTCAACGAGCTCGTAGTTGGTGCTCAGCGTCGAGTCGTCGCCGACGCGGTAACGCGGCGGGAAGTCGAGTTCGTCGCTGTCCGGATGCTTGCCCGCCTCCCAGCGGACCTTGGCTTCGAAGGCACGCTCGTAGGCGGCCAGCGAAATCGGCAGGTCCGCGCCGGGAGTGTGCACCCGCTCGGGGATCGGCCGGGCCGCCGGTTCGTGCCGGTGCACCGGCGCCTCCCCTTCGACCACCGTGATCCCGGACAGGTTGGCCTGCTCGGCCGCCAGCAGCGGACCCACCGTCTGCGTCTCGGCCAAGACCGCCAGCGCGAACAGCCCCGAGCTGGCACCGGTGGTCGGCAGCGGAGCGGGCTTACCGATGCAGAGTTCCACCGCGCGGTCATGTTCGACCCCGGCGAGCATCACCGGTGTCTCCGCCCAGGCGGCCACCAGCGACGCCACCACGCCGCGCTCGTAGAGCAGCCGCGGGTCGCCGTAGTCGTGCACCACCCCGTCGTTGCGGGTGCGCACCGGCAGGCTGCGGGCGATACGGGCTGCGGTCCGGATACGCAGGCCGTTCTCGGCGGTGAGCACCGCCGCGGCGCCGGCCGGGTCCAGGTCGACCCCGATGATCAGGGTGCGCGGCCGGGCCGAGCTGAGCGCGTCCAGGGCGGCCGGGGCGCCGCCGAGACGCTCGACCACCTCCAGTTCGGGATCGAGGCCCAGGCCGGCCAGCAGGACCGCGGCGTTGCTGCTGTCGGTCAGCGGAAAGTCACGGCTGACCACCACCAGGCGCTCCACCGCGCCACCGCCGGTCAACGCCGCACGGCCGGCCTCGACAGCCAGCGTGATGGCATCCTCGTCGTCACCGATCAGCCGGCGCTGGAGGGTTCCCCAGCACGGCAGGTAGGTACCGATCGAAGCTACGTGCGGCATCGCGTGGCCTAGGTGACCGCGCCGGCGGTCTTGAGTTCGATGATGCGGTCCCAGTCCAATCCGAGTTCTTCCAGGATCTCGTCGGTCTGCGCGGCGAACCCGGGCGCCGGGCCGGTCGCCGGGGCGGCCACGTCGAACTGCACCGGGTTGGCGACCAACTCGAGTTCGCCTGCCTGCACGATGTATTCGTTGGCACGGATCTGCGCGTCCTGGGCGGCCTGCAAGGTGTCCTGGACCGGCGCCCACGGGCCGGCCAGCGTGGCGAAGCGCTCACTCCACTCGGGCAGCGTCCGCTTGGACATCGCCTCGCGCAGGATTTCCACCGCTGCCGGGGTGTGCTCTGCGAACGACTGCGCGGTGGCGAACCGCGGATCGTCGATGTAGTCGTCGAGCTCCATGTGTCGGCACACATCCGCCCAGAATTTTCCTGGCTGCATCATGACGAACGAGATGTAGCGCTCGTCGGCGGTCGCGTAGACCCCGACCAGCGGGTTGATCGGGGAGCCGTGCACCCCGGGCGGCTGTTGGACCAGCCGCTCGCCCAGATGACTGGTCAAAGCGACGGTGTGGCCCATGGCCCACAGGCCGCTGCCCAGCAGGGACACGTCCACCACCGACGGCTCACCGGTGCGCTCGCGCTTGAACAACGCCGCCGCGATACCGCCGGCCAGGTTGGTACCCGAGATGGTGTCACCGTAGGCGGGTCCGGGCGGCGCGATCATGCCCTCGATGCCTGGCGGGGTGATGGTGGCGGCGGTGCCGGCGCGACACCAGAAGGCGGTCATGTCGTAGCCGCCCTTCTCCGATTCGATGCCGCGGGGGCCCAGCGCGCTGCCGCGGGCGTAGATGATCTTCGGGTTGACCGCACGGATGTCCTCGACGTCCATGGCGAACT
>CAYNJD010000375.1:0-3213 GCA_964397355.1 uncultured Mycobacterium sp.
GCGGTTCAGCGAGGCTCGACGGAGGAGAGCCGAAGCTGGGGCCGCCGATTGAACCGGCCAGCTCTGTGGTGGGCTCGAATCCGTCCCAGTCGGCGTCGTCGTAGGTGGTGCCGTGGATCAGATCGAGGTCGGGTACCTCCGACGGGTAGGCCACCTCCGCGATGTCGGTGGTGAACACCGGTGCGTCGACGTCCGCGAAGGCCGGCCAGGACTCGGGTTCCGGCTCGGGCGCGACGACGGGTTCGTCGGTTTCTTCGGGTTCCGCGGCGGCGCGGCGCTGACTGCGGCCGCCCGATGGCGGCGTGCCGCCGTTGACCTTGGCGATCAGGTCGGCGACCGTGACCGAGCCGTCGCCGCCGTTGCGGCGCCGCGACGCGCGTGCCCGGCGGGGGACCGGGGTGGCCTCCCGCGTCGGGGTCTGCCAGCGCTCCCATGGCGCGGGCCCGGGCGGCGTCATCGTCATCAGCTGGTGGTCACCGTCATCCCGGTCCTCTCTCGCCCAGCGGCCAGGAGTGGCGTTATCGCCGTCACTCATGTCCTCAAGGGCCTCCGAGTCTCGGGACTGACGGGCGTCGATCACACGTCAGCGCGGTACGGACGATCACCATCGGTTCTCCGTACCTGTGTCCATCCCCGCAGGGACTACCCCCGAAAGGGGGCAACAAGCTACTTATACTACTGAGAACTTTCCAGACACGCGATGTCGAGAACGTCTCATTTCAGCCACCCGAGTGCATAATGTCGGCCCCGATCGGCACCGCACAGTCATCCGGGTCGGCCAGCCATCCTTCCGGAAGGGCGACTTTGGCCGGTGATCCCTGTCGGCCGCGCGGCCCGGTGGCGGCGGCCGGGAATGGGATCGATCCGTCGAGTTGGCACAGCAGCGCATCGAGCTCGGCCAGCGTCGTGACCATCGCCAGCCGGCGCCGCAGCTCCGAACCGGCGGGGAAGCCGTGTAGGTACCAGGCCACATGCTTGCGGATCTCCCGCATGCCCTTGTCCTCGCCGAAATGCGACGCCAGCAGCTCACCGTGACGGCGGATGATATCGGCGACCTCGCCCAGCGTGGGCGGGGTGGGAGCCGGGCGGCCGGCGAAGGCCGCCGACAGCTCGCCGAACAGCCACGGGCGCCCCAGGCAGCCCCGGCCGATCACGACGCCGTCGCAGCCGGTGGCCGCCATCATGGCCAGTGCGTCACCGGCCTCGAAGATATCGCCGTTGCCGAGCACCGGAATCGAGCGCACCTGGGCTTTGAGTGCCGCGATCTGCTCCCAGTCGGCGGTGCCGGAGTAGCGCTGCGCCGCGGTGCGGGCGTGCAGGGCCACCGCCGCGGCCCCCTCGGCCTCGGCGATGCGCCCGGCGTCCAGGTGGGTGTGGTTGGCGTCGTCGATACCGATGCGGAATTTGACGGTCACCGGAATGTCGGTGCCGGCGGTTGCGCGCACCGCCGCCGCGACGATGTTGCCGAACAGCCGGCGCTTGTAGGGCAGCGCCGACCCGCCGCCGAGCCGGGTCACCTTGGGCACCGGGCAGCCGAAGTTCATGTCGATGTGATCGGCCAGGCCCTCGTCGGCGATCATCTTGGCCGCTGCGTAGGTGGTGTCCGGGTCGACGGTGTAGAGCTGCAAGGAGCGCGGGGACTCGCCCGCGCCGAACGTCGTCATGTGCAGGGTGGCCGGGTGGCGCTCGACGAGCGCCCGGGCGGTCACCATCTCGCACACGTACAGCCCGCTGACCGTTCCGGTCCGGGACTGCTCCAGTTCGCGGCACAGGGTGCGGAATGCGACGTTGGTCACACCGGCCATCGGGGCCAGCACCACGGGGCTGGCGAGCGGAAGCGAACCGATCCGCAGCGCACGCTGCGCCGTCGTCACGACGCCGATGAGGCGAACTCCTTCTTGGCGGCGCGCTTCTCGGCCATCTTGGCCTCCCGCTCGAGTCGGCGCTGTTTGGCCACCTCGAACTTCTCGCACGTCTCGTCCAGCTCGGCGACGATCTTGCCGATCTCGTCCTGGTAGCGGGCCGCTTCGCCGGTGAACTCCCGCTCCAGGATGCGCCACTTCTTCAGCACCGGCATCACCACGTCGTCGCGGTGGATGATCGGGTCGTAGACGCCGCCGACGGCGATGATGACCGCCTTGCGGCGGAACTCCGGAACCACGAACCCGGGCATCTGGAAGTTGGCCAGCACCCGGTGCAGCGAGTACATCGCCCGCTCCGGAGCGATGTCGAACCCGACCTCGCTGATGTCGCGGTAGAAGATCATGTGCAGGTTCTCATCGTGCGAGATCCGGGCCAGCAACTGGTCGGCGATCGGATCGTTGCAGGCCCGGCCGGTGTTGCGGTGCGAGATCCGGGTGGCCAGCTCCTGGAACGTCACGTAGATGACCGAGTCGAACAGGCTCTCGGCGAACAGGTCGTCTTGGACCTGGTGGTTCTGGCCGGGGCTGAAGCCGCGGTTGACGGTCTCCATCCGCAGCGTCTCCAGCTCGATCGGGTCGCAGTTTCGGGTCACGACGAGGTAGTCGCGCAGCGCGATGCCGTGCCGGTTCTCCTCGGCGGTCCACCGGTTGACCCAGGTGCCCCACGGGGCGTCCATGGTGAAGTTCATCGCGATCTCGCGGTGATAGGACGGCAGGTTGTCCTCGGTCAGCAGGTTCTGCACCATCGCGGTCCGCGCGACCTCGGACAGCTTCGACTGCTCGAGGTCCCAGTCCTGCCCGCCGAGCGCGTAGTAGTTCTTGCCCTCCGACCACGGGACATAGTCGTGGGGGTTCCAGTCTTTGGCCATGGAGAAGTGCCGGTTCACGGCGTTCTCGACGACCGGCTCGAGTTCGTGTAGCAACTCCAGGTCAGTCCATTCACGCGCCACGGCAACTCCTGAGTATCTGTGTCCGTTAGTTGCAGGCAATATATCTGTGTATGTCAGTAGCATCAAGTTCTTCGCGGTGTGGCGCGGTCCGCTTCCCTCGGCGACCGTGCGCGCGGCCGCCCGCTGACCGATCGCTTTAGTCCAGACAATAAAACCGTCGGGCCGTCCGGCTGTGCCCTTGACTGCGCGCACGGTGCTGCGGAATAGTGTTCTTCAGAACGAAGAATGACATATGTTGTCCGGACAAATCCGCAACCCGGTGTCAAGGTCTCCGGGAGGAGTGCGGATCTGCTGCCTGTGCCAGGAGAAAGCGGGTCATGGCGGATCAGTCGAGCCACCTG
>CAYNJD010000376.1:0-3203 GCA_964397355.1 uncultured Mycobacterium sp.
ACCTCCAGCCCGTAACCGGACTTGATCACGCAGTACTCACCCTCGGCGCCGAAGACGACCCGCTCGCCCTGCTGGACCTTGATGAGGCGGTTCTCGGCGCCCTCCTTGCGCAGCAGGTCGAAGGAACCGTCGTTGAACACCGGGCAGTCCTGCAGGATCTCCACCAGCGCCGAACCGCGGTGCTCCATGGCGCCGCGCAGCACCTCGGTGAGGCCCTTGCGGTCGGAGTCCAGGGCGCGCCCGACGAACGTCGCCTCCGCCCCGATCGCCAGCGAGACCGGGTTGAACGGGTTGTCCAGCGAACCGAACGGCGTCGACTTGGTGATCTTGCCGGTCTCCGACGTCGGCGAGTACTGGCCCTTGGTCAGCCCGTAGATCCGGTTGTTGAACAACAGGATGGTGATGTTGACGTTGCGGCGCAGCGTGTGGATCAGGTGGTTGCCGCCGATCGACAGCGCGTCGCCGTCGCCGGTGATCAGGAACACCGACAGATCCTCGCGGGCGGTCGCCAGGCCGGTGGCGAACGTCGGGCCGCGGCC
Organism: uncultured Mycobacterium sp.; assembly: GCA_964397355.1. Lineage (GTDB taxonomy): Bacteria > Actinomycetota > Actinomycetes > Mycobacteriales > Mycobacteriaceae > Mycobacterium. Next base: position 540 of record CAYNJD010000376.1, read on the forward strand.
GTGGATCGAGTGGACCCCGTAGGTGTTCATGTAGTACGGGAAACGGCTGGAGCAGCCGATACCGCTGACGAACACCACGTTCTCCCGGCGCACCCCCAGCTCGGGCAGGAAGTTGCGCATCGTGTTGAGGATCGCGTAGTCACCGCACCCCGGGCACCAGCGCACCTCCTGGTCGGAGGTGAAGTCCTTGGACTTCTGCGGCTCGTCGGTGGTGGGCACCCCGCTCAGGGCCGTGAGCCCCAGCTCGGTACCGACCAGCGAGTCGGCGGGTTCGGTCGTGGTGTCTGCGGTCATGAGTTCACTCCTGCTGTACCCGCAATGGTGACCGCCGCGGCCTTGGCCAGCGACGCCTTCTCGTCCTCACGCGCGGCCAGCGTCCCGGCCAGCGCGTCGTCGATGATCGCCTCCACCTCGTCGGCGAGGAAGGCCTTGCCGGCCACCTTGGTCACCGATTGGACGTCGACCAGGTAGCGGCCGCGCAGCAGCAGCGCCAGCTGGCCCATGTTCATCTCCGGCAGCACCACCTTCGGGTAGCGCCGCAGCACCTCGCCCAGGTTGGCCGGCAGCGGGTTGAGGTAGCGCAGGTGCGCCTGCGCGACCTTGACACCGCCGCGCCGGGCCCGCCGGCAGGCTTCGGCGATCGGTCCGTACGAACTGCCCCAGCCCAACAGCAGCAGCTCGGCGTCCCCGGTCGGGTCGTCGACGACCAGGTCGGGGATCTTGATGCCGTCGATCTTGGCCTGCCGCAGCCGCACCATCAGGTCGTGGTTGGCCGGCTCGTAGGAGATCTCCCCGGAGCCGTTGGCCTTCTCCAGACCACCGATCCGGTGCTCCAGACCCGGGGTGCCGGGGATGGCGAACTGCCGGGCCAGCGTCTCGGGGTCGCGCGCGTAGGGCTGGAAGTCCTCGCCGGCCTTGGCCAGGTTGCGCTCGATGGGCTCCATCGCGCTGATGTCGGGGATGCGCCACGGCTCGGACCCGTTGGCGATCGCCCCGTCGGAGAGCAGCACCACCGGGGTGCGGTACTCCAGCGCGATGCGGACGGCCTCGATGGCGGCGTCGAAGCAGTCCGACGGCGTGCACGGCGCCACCACCGCGACCGGTGACTCACCGTTGCGGCCGTACAGCGCCTGCATCAGGTCGGCCTGCTCGGTCTTGGTCGGCAGGCCGGTCGACGGGCCACCGCGCTGCACGTCGATCAACAGCAGCGGCAGCTCGGTCATCACGGCCAGCCCCAGCGCCTCGGCCTTGAGCGCCAAACCCGGGCCCGACGTGCTGGTGACGCCCAGCGCACCGCCGTAGGAGGCGCCGATCGCCGCACCGATGCCGGCGATCTCGTCTTCGGCCTGGAAGGTCAGCACGTTGAAGTTCTTGTGCTTGGACAGCTCGTGCAGGATGTCGGAGGCCGGGGTGATCGGGTAGGTCCCCAGCAGCACTTGAATGCCTGCCAGCTGGCCGGCGGTGATGACGCCGTAGGCCAGCGCGGTGTTGCCGGAGATCTGGCGGTACTCGCCCGGCGGCAGCTTGGCCGGCGAGATCTCGTAGGTGGTGCCGAACGCCTCGGTGGTCTCGCCGTAGTTCCAGCCGGCCTTGAGCGCCAGCACGTTGGCTTCGGCGACGTCGGGCTTCTTGGCGAACTTCTCCCGGATAAACCGCTCGCTGCTCTCCAGCTCCCGGCCGTACATCCAGGACAGCAGGCCCAGGGCGAACATGTTCTTGGCGCGCGCGCCGTCCTTCTTGGTCGCACCGATCGCCTCGACCGCGCCCAGCGTCAGCGATGTCATCGCAACCGGGACCACCACGTAGTCGGAGAGCTCCTGGGTCTCCAGCGGGCTGGTCTCGTAACCGATCTTGGCCAGGTTGCGCTTGGTGAACTCGTCGGAGTTGACGATCACCATGCCGCCGCGCGGCAGGTCGCCGATGTTGGCTTTCAGGGCCGCCGGGTTCATCGCCACCAGCACGTCGGGGCGGTCACCGGCGGTGAGGATGTCGAAGTCGGCGATCTGGATCTGGAACGACGACACGCCCGGCAGGGTGCCCTGCGGTGCACGGATCTCGGCCGGATAGTTGGGCTGAGTGGCCAGGTCGTTGCCGAACAGCGCCGCCTCGGAGGTGAAGCGATCGCCGGTGAGCTGCATGCCGTCGCCGGAGTCTCCGGCGAAACGGATCACGACTTTCTCGAGTTTTTGGCGCCCGGGCGCCGACCCGGCTCCGTTACCGCTCGGACCCACGGCCCCGCCTTCCATCACTGTCTCACCCGGGCCCGCACAGCGCGGCTGGCGCACCCACACATTTTTCTGTCACTGGCGGTACCGATTATTGCATCGTTCTTAGAGACCGTTCGACGCCACACCGTGTCGAAACCGCACCGACTTAGCGTTAAACGCCGACGTCAAACGGGGGTTCTAGGTCAACTACGGGCGGAAATGTGGTTTTCGTCACTTTTTGCCGAAACCCAACTCTAAGAAAAGTTCGGTACCGGCGAGTAACTTTCAGCGGCGCGGCGCGGGCACCGCTGCGATCAGGCGCTCTTGTCGCGACGCTCGGCGCGCGAGGTCTTGCGCGGGACGATGGTCGGCAGCACGTTGTCCTGCACCGTTTCCTTGGTCACCACGACCTTGGCGACGTCGTTGCGGCTGGGGATGTCGTACATCACCGGCAGCA
>CAYNJD010000377.1:0-3188 GCA_964397355.1 uncultured Mycobacterium sp.
GATCTGGTCGACCGCGCCGACGAACACGTCGGCCACCAGCACCCGGCTGTTGCCGCTGAGCGCCAGCGTGTCGGGCACCTGCACGTACACGGTGTAGGCCCCGGCGCCGCTGCCCGGCCCGCCCGGAAGCGGCACGTTGGCGATGCCCCGCCAGTCCCGACAGGAGGTCAGCGTCAGTGCCACGACCAGCAGGACCAGGGCTTGCCAGAAACGCCGGCTGACGGTTTTCATCGCTCTTCTCCGTGTCATCAGCCTTGACCTCGCGGGGGAAGCGGTGCCACCGGGCCCGGGATCACGTTGGGTGCCGGCGGCGGCGGCGCTATCGGAGCCACCCCGGGAGGCTGGCCGACGAAGGGCAGCGGGCCGGGCGCCTCGTCGTAGGCGTTCGGCGGCCCCGGGGGCGTCTGATACTGGGATTCGATCGGCGCCGGGTCCGGGCCGCCCATCAACTGCGCCAGCGACTCGGGTGTCAGCAGCCGCTCGGTGTCGTGACCGGGCTGCACGCCCTGCATGCCCGGTGCGGTGATCCACCCCGGCTGGGAGTTCTTGTGCGACAACGGGGTGTCCGGCACCCAGATGCCCGGCACGGTGGTGTCCTTGTATCCCGGCGGCGGCTGCAGCCGCGGCTCGGAGTACGCGATCTGCTTGGGCGTGGTGTAGGCACTGGTCCAGATGTTGATGCCGAACGGCAGGTAGTTGAACTTGATCGCGTCGGCCACCGGGGCGAGGTACTCCGCGCACAGTTCGGCCGAGTCCTGGTAGCCCAGCCGGCTACCGGCCTGAATCGCGCTGCAGATGAACTGCATCGGGTTGGCGAAGTTCGGCAGCACCGGGAAACCGGTGACGGCGCCCTGCGCGGGGTGGTAGATCTCGCCCGCCCCGGCCAGCACGTTCGGCAGCACGTGCAGCGCGGTCTCGAAGCCCTCCAGCGGGTCCGGCTGGGTGATGGCCGTGGTCACCTGGGCGAGGTTGTTGATGGACTTGACCAGCGGCTCCTGGTTCTGGTTCAAGAACGCCCGCACGATCGTCATGGTGGCGTAGAACTGGTCGGCGGCCCGCGCGAGATCCTGATCGGTTTTGGTCAGGTTGTTGGTGAACTTGGCCAGATCGTTGTTGAGCTGGACGAACTGCTGGTCATTGTGGTCCAGCGCCCGGACGAACACGGCCAGGCTGCGCGTCACACCGTAGAAGTCGCCGCGGCCCTTGTTCAGCGCGGTCAGCGCCTCCGACAGGTTGGTGAACGCCGCGTTGATCTGCTCGCCCTTGCCGGTCAGTCCGTCGGCGAACGCTTCGATGGCGTCACCGATCGGTCCCTTCGGCTGCTCTTTGGTCGGACCCAACTTGTCGATGATGTTGGTGACGTCGTTGCGCAGCGTATCCCACTCGACCGGGATCTCGGTGCGTTCCTCGGGGATCACGGCATTGTCGGCCAGCACCGGGCCGCCGCGGTACGGCGGCTCCAGCTGGATGTTGCGCGACGCCACCAGGGTCGGGTTCAGGATGATCGCCTTGGCGTCGGCCGGCACCTTGTACTTGTTGTTGTAGTGCAGCGTCACCTTCATCTTGTCGCCGGCCGGTTCGATCTTGTCGATCGCGCCCACCCGGACGCCCATGATCTGGACGGCGTCGCCGGGGTACAGCGCGTCGGTCTGCGGGAAGTAGGCGACCACGGTGGTGCTGTTGAGCTTGCGGTACAGCTGCAGGGCGCCGAAGCCGGCCACCAACGCCACCACCAGCAGCACGGAGCCGATGATGACCGTCGCGCGCGACATCTGGGGCAGTCGCACGTGGCGAATATCGAAAACGGTACTCATGTCCGGCTACCTCCCTTCCAGCGAGCCGCCGCCGCCACCCGGCTGACTGTTCCCGCCCTCACCGGGTGCGATGAACGGCGCCGGCAACTGGTTGCCCGGTCCCGGCGGGGCCGCCGGCCCCGGCGCCATCGGGCCGGGAGGCGGCGCCGCGCCCGGGTTGGCCGGAGCCGGGCCCGGCATCGGGCCCATCGGCTCGGAGCGCGCCCCGGGATTGGCGTCGGGCATCGGTACCGGGGTGCCCGGCACCACCGGCGGCGTCTCCCCCGGCCGACCGGCGATCGGAATCCCCGGCGTCGACGGGATGCCGTCCGGGTTCGGCGGTGACGTCAACACATCGCTCGGGCCCGGGTACGGACCGCTGGGACCGAACGGTCCCGCATTCGGGTCCAGGTTGGCGCAGGGCAGCGGGTTGCCCGGGGTCGGGAACAAGCCGGCCGCCGGTGCGTAGGAGCACGGCGAACCCGGCGCGACCGCCGGTCCGGGGTGTTCGGGCGTGCCCTCGAGCACCTGCGGCGCCGGGGGCGGCGCACCGTTGGGGAACCTGGTTCCGTTGGGGTCGGGGTAGCGGAACTCCGGCAGGCCGGCGTTGCGCCAGAACTCCTCCGGCGAGATGCCGCGCTTCTTGAACGCCGCATCCACCCAGGGCTGCAGAATCCAGAACGGGATCACGTTGAGCGCCGAGACCTTGAAGTACGGCCCCGAGGCGATCGCGTCGTTGACGATCGTCAGATAGCGGCCCAGCGTGGTGAGGATCTCCCGCAGGTCGTCCTGGCGCCGCACCAGCATGTCGGTGATGTTGGCGGCCTCTTCGAACACGTGATGCAGGTCCAGGCCCGGGTTGTCTTTGACCAGGCCCTGCACCTGTTCGCCGAAGTACGCGATGTTGCCGAGCAGCGCCGAGATGGCCTGACTGCGCTGGTTGAACGCGGCCAACAGCGTTTGAGTGTTGCGCAGCACCGCATCGACCTGGCCGCTGCGGTCACCGAGCACGGCGGCGATCTGGTTGGTCTGGGCCAGCAGGTGGGTGATCTCCTCGTCCCGCTTGCCGATGGTGTCGGAGAACTTGGCGACGCCGTCCAGCGCCGCACTCAGGTCGGGTGAGGTCTCGGTGACCGTCTCCGAGAGCACCTTCAGTGACCGCTTGACCGTTTCGATGTCCCAGCCGGATGCGGCCTTGGTGACGTCGAAGACGGCATCGTAGAGCTGGTAGGGCGTGGTGCTCTGCCCCAGCGGCAGCACTCCCTGCGGGGGCATCTTCTTGTCCCCCTTGGGCTCGATCGCCAACACCTTCCGGCCCAGGATGGTGTCGGTCTTGACCCCGATCCGGCTGTCGGTGCCGATCGGGTGGGCGCCGACGGAGAACTTGACCAGCAC
>CAYNJD010000378.1:0-2271 GCA_964397355.1 uncultured Mycobacterium sp.
CCCAAATCGCAATGGGTGCCCTCATCGGCGGCGGCCTGATCATGGCCGGCGGCGCCATCGGCGCCGGTATCGGTGACGGCATCGCGGGTAACGCGCTGATCTCCGGCATCGCCCGGCAGCCCGAGGCCCAGGGCCGGCTGTTCACCCCGTTCTTCATCACGGTCGGTCTGGTCGAGGCGGCCTACTTCATCAACCTGGCGTTCATGGCGCTGTTCGTCTTCGCCACCCCGGTCAAGTAGTCCGCTCGTATGGGTGACATGAGCGCTGTCGTCCTGGCCGCGACCCGGCAGGTCGCCGAGGGGGGCGAGGGAGGCGAAACCAGCAACTTCCTCATCCCCAACGGCACCTTCTTCGTCGTGCTGGGCATTTTCTTGATCGTGCTCGGTGTGATCGGCACCTTCGTGGTGCCGCCGATCATGAGGGTGTTGCGGGAGCGCGACAACATGGTCACCAAGACCCTCGCCGACAACAGGGAGTCGGCCGAGCAGTTCGCTGCCGCAGACGCCGACTACGAAAAGCAGATGGCGGCTGCGCGAATGGAGGCGTCGACGGCTCGCGACGAGGCTCGTGCCGAGGGCCGCAAGGTCGTCGACGAGCAGCGCTCGGCCGCTGAGGCGGAGGTGGCCTCGACGTTGCAGGCCGCCAACGAGCAACTGGAGCAAGAAGGCGATGCGGTGAGTGAGCAGCTGCAGGCTCGGGTGGCGGCCCTGTCGTCCACCCTGGCCAGTCGTATTCTCGGCGTCGAGGTCGAGGCACTTTCCGCGGCGAGTACGGGGCGGTAGCAACAAAGATGTCGACATTCATCGGGCAGCTGATCGGCTTCGGCGTCATCGTCTGGCTGTTGGTCAAGTTCGTGGTTCCACCGGTGCGCAAGCTGATGGCCGACCAGCAGGAGTCGGTCCGCAGGCAGCTGGAGGAGGCCGCGGCGGCCGCCGCCCGGCTCACCGAGGCCGGCCAGGCGCACTCGACGGCGCTTGCCAACGCCAAGACCGAGGCCCAGCGGGTCACCGAGGAAGCCCGTGCGGATGCCGAGCGAATCACCGAGCAACTGCGCGGTCAAGCCGGCGTCGAGGCCGAACGCGTCAAGGCCGCCGGTGGCCAGCAGGTCGGCCTGATGCGCGCCCAGCTGATCCGCGAGCTGCGGTCCAACCTCGGCGCCGAAGCGGTGCAGCGGGCGGCCGAACTGGTCCGCGACCACGTCGCTGACCCGCAACGGCAGTCGGCCACCGTCGACCGGTTCCTCGACGAGCTCGACGCGATGGCACCGAAGGCGGTCGATGTCGAAACGCCGGTGCTGACCCGGATGCGCTCGGCGAGCCGGCAGGCGCTCGCGGAGCTGTTGGCCAAGTTCGACGAGGCGGCTGGTGGCCTCGACGAGCAGGGTCTGTCGACGCTGGCCGCCGACCTGACCGCGGTCGCCGAACTGCTGCAGCGCGAGACCGTCGTGACGCGGCATCTGACCGTGCCGACCGAAGACGCCACGCCCAAGACCCGTCTGGTGCAGCGGCTGTTCTCCGACAAGATCAGCGCCGCGGCCCTGGGATTGGTGTCCGACGCCGCCTCGGCCCGGTGGTCCAACGGCGCCGACCTGGTCACCGCCGTCGAACACGTCGCGCGCCAGGCGCTGCTGCTGGCCGCCGAACGCGCCGGCACCGTCGACGAGGTGGAGGACCAGTTGTTCCGGTTCTCCCGCATCCTCGACGCCGAATCCGGCTTGGACAGCCTGCTCGGCGACACCGTGACGCCGACCGCCGGTCGGGTCGGGCTGCTGCGCAACGTGATCGGTAGTGGCAGCGGTGCCAACACGATCACGACGGCGCTGCTCGAGCAGACCGTCCGGCTGCTGCGCGGCCAGTCCGCTCACCAGGCGGTGACCGAACTCGCCCAGATCGCGGTCGCCCGTCGCGGCGAGCTGGTGGCGCACGTCGGTGCGGCCGCCGAACTCAGCGACGCCCAGCGCACCCGGCTCAACACCGTGCTGAGCCGGATCTACAGTCACCCGGTTCGGGTGCAGGTCGGTATCGACCCCGAACTGCTGGGCGGATTGGCGATCTCGGTCGGCGACGAGGTGATCGACGGCACGCTGTCGTCGCGCCTGGCCGCCGCAAAGACGCAATTGCCCGACTGACCAAGACTGATCCGGTCTAAGACCCACAACCCAAATTCGAAGGCAGGAAGACGAAAAGCCATGGCAGAGTTGACAATCTCCTCTGACGACATTCAGGGGGCGATCGAGGAGTACGTGAGCTCCTTCAGCGCCGACACCGCGCG
>CAYNJD010000378.1:2281-3172 GCA_964397355.1 uncultured Mycobacterium sp.
GGTCGGCACCGTCATCGACGCCGGTGACGGCATCGCACACGTCGAGGGCCTGCCTTCGGTGATGACCCAGGAACTCCTCGAGTTCCCCGGCGGGGTGCTGGGCGTGGCCCTGAACCTCGACGAGCACAACGTCGGCGCGGTGATCCTGGGCGACTTCGAGAACATCGAAGAGGGCCAGCAGGTCAAGCGCACCGGTGAGGTGCTCTCGGTGCCGGTCGGCGACGGCTTCCTGGGCCGCGTGGTCAACCCGCTCGGCCAGCCGATCGACGCCCGGGGCGAGATCGAGTCCGAGGCGCGGCGTCCGCTGGAGATGCAGGCCCCCTCGGTGGTGCAGCGCCAAAGCGTGTCCGAGCCGCTGCAGACCGGCGTCAAGGCCGTCGACGCCATGACCCCGATCGGCCGCGGCCAGCGTCAGCTGATCATCGGCGACCGCAAGACCGGTAAGACCGCGCTGTGTGTCGACACCATCCTCAACCAGCGTGGGAACTGGGAGAGCGGCGACCCCAAGCAGCAGGTCCGCTGCGTGTACGTCGCGATCGGCCAGAAGGGCACCACCATCGCCAGCGTGCGCCGCGCGCTGGAAGAGGGCGGCGCGATGGACTACACCACGATCGTCGCCGCGCCGGCGTCCGACGCGGCGGGCTTCAAGTGGCTGGCCCCCTACACCGGTTCGGCGATCGCCCAGCACTGGATGTACCAGGGCAAGCACGTGCTGATCGTGTTCGACGACCTGACCAAGCAGGCCGAGGCCTACCGCGCGATCTCGCTGCTGCTGCGCCGCCCGCCGGGCCGCGAGGCATACCCGGGCGACGTGTTCTACCTGCACTCCCGGTTGCTGGAGCGTTGCGCGAAGCTCTCCGACGAGCTCGGCGGCGGTTCGCTGACCGGCCT
>CAYNJD010000379.1:0-3164 GCA_964397355.1 uncultured Mycobacterium sp.
GGCGCAGGCGAACCTGAACAGTATGCCCCAGATCGGGTCAGCGGCCAAATCCCCGCGGTTCAGCGAGACTCGACGAAGGAGAGGCGAAGCTGGAACCGCGGCATCGACCCGGTCACATCGACGCCGGCCCTCCGGCCGTGACCCGGTGGAGCCACCCCGCGAGCGATCTTACTTGCCGGTAAGATAGCTCGCCGTGACCGGACCTACCAGTACATATCAGGCCTGGCGCCGGTTGGCGGGCCTCCCCGGCGGCACCCGGCTGTTCTCGGCCGCAGCCATGGCCAGAGTCCCTTACTTCGCATCGGTGCTGCCGCACGTGGTCCGGATGGAGCCCGGACTGGCCGAGGTACTGGTGCCGAAGTGGCCGTTCGTCTACAACCACCTGCGCACCGTGCACGCGATCGCCTCCTGCAACGCCGCCGAGGTGGCGATGGGGATGTTGATGGAGGCCACGGTGCCGCGCAGCCACCGCTGGATCCCCAAGTCGATGAACGTGGCCTACCTGGCCAAGGCGACGACGTCGTTGCGGGCCACCGCGCGGCTGGACCCGCCGGACTTGCCGGACTTCGGGGCCATCAGCGACGGCGTGGAGGTCATGGTGCCGGTCAGCGTCACCGATGAATCCGGCGTCGAAGTGGTGCACGCCGACATCACCACCTGGGTGACTCGGGCCTGATCGCCGCTGCCCCCGCTCTATCGCCGAGCGTGCAACCACTGCGAAATCTGCCGCGGTTTTTCGCACTGAGCACACGTTCGGCGGGTGGGCGCGAATCAACTCCGCACGGTTGCCCAGAAGTCACACCGGTGCGCCGCGCCGAAGTCGGTGATCATCCGGCTGCCGTCGGGTCGCAGCGACATCCACCGCCGGTCGGCGCCGGCTGCGGCCGCGGGCCAGTCGGGCTGGCCGACGCCCACCGGGGCGCCGGTGACCACGAAACCGGTCCAGTACTCGATCATCTGGTCGGACAGCCGCCGTTGCACGGGATCCAGTGGCGGGGCGCCGCCGATGTCGAACAGGTAGCGCATCTCCAGCGAATGGGTGGCGCCGATCGGGAACGGCAGATGGTCGAAGAGCTCGGGCGCCGGCGCGTGCGGGTCGGCGAATTCATAGCCGTACACCGGTGCGCCGGCGGCCAGCCCGCGAGCCATCCGATCGGCCACGCAGGCGAAGATGTCGTCGGTGGCCGCCGCCGCGTAGGCCAGCGAGGTGCTGTCGCCGAATCGTGCCGGCGGGTAGTGCTCGGCCACCGCGGGGCCTTCACCGGAGCCGAAGGTGTCCTTCAGCTCGTCGAGGTACTCCGTGGCGGCGATCTCCCGGCCGACACGCAGATAGCGCAGTGCGACGAACAGGGTGAACTCGTCGCGGTTGACGCCCAGCAGCACCGGCACCCGGGCCGCGCCACCGTCCCGGAACACCCGCACCGGGTCGGCCGGCAACAGCGGAGTCCCGACGACCGGTCCACTGAGCTGGTCGGTGCCGAACCGGGCGTACCACAACGGTTTGGTCAGCCGGTCGGCCGACAGCCCGCGTAGGCAGCCGGCCACATCCGCATCCTCGGTGGCGGCCCGCTTGCCCCGTTCGGCGCACCCGACGGATTCGGTGTAGTCGCGACTGATCCGCCGCGCGTCGGGAACCTCGACCTGCGCCTGACACGGCCCGCTCTGGATGATCGCGGCCCGGAACAACCCGGCCGACTCCGGCGCGGCCAGGTGATCGCAGACCGACATGCCGCCGGCCGACTCACCGGCGATCGTCACCTTGGCCGGGTCGCCGCCGAACGCACCGACGTTGTCGCGCACCCAGCGCAGCGCTGCCTGCTGGTCGGCCAGCCCGTAGTTGCCGGCCTCACCCAATGCGGGGTCGGCCAAGAAGCCCAGCGCGCCCAGCCGGTAATTGACCGTGACGACGACGATGCGGCCGCGGACCGCCAGTCGCTGCGCGTGGTAGATGTCACCGGCGCCCCGCATGAAGCTGCCGCCGTGGATCCACACCATGACCGGCAACGGCTCGGCCGCCGAACCGGTCGGCGTCCACACGTTGAGCGTCAAACAGTCCTCGCTGATCGGGTCCACCTCGGCGGCATCCGGCTGGATGCACCACGGCCCGCGTTTGACCGCGTCGCGCACTCCCTGCCACGCCGGCATCGGCGCCGGCGGCTGCCAACGCAGCGGCCCGACCGGCGCTGCGGCGTACGGGATCCCTTGGAAAAGCCGATGATCCGGGCCGACCGTGCCCCGCAACAATCCGGCGGAGCTTCGCACCACGTCGGCGTTGAGTGCGACGGCCCGTGGCCCGAAGCCCGGTTGCAGCGACGCGCCGTCGGATCGCCCGCACCCGGCGAGCAGACCGGCAAGCAGCGCCAGCACGACGGCGCCGGCCAGCGGTCCGCGGCGGCGACAAGATCCGGTCGACATGACCGATGAGCCTAATCCGGCGGTCAGCAAGGCTCGACCGAGGAGAGGCGAAGCTGGACCGCCGAATCAAACCCGGCCCGATCGTCGCAAAGCGGCGCCACGACGGGCCAATATCGCCGACACTGGAACGAAGCTGACACGTGTCAAGAAAATGGGGCAAGGAGCCGCGATGAGCGCACCGATAATCGATCAGGCCGCCCGGGTGTTCACCGACCCGAGCGCTTACGCCGACGAACCGCGGCTGCACGCAGCCCTGACCCATCTGCGGGCGAACGCGCCGGTGTCGCTTGTCGACCATCGTCCCTACCGGCCGTTCTGGGCGATCACCCGGCACGCCGACATCATGGACATCGAACGCGACAACGAGCTGTGGATCAACGAACCGCGTCCGGTGCTGGCTCCTGCCGACGCCGACGATCTGCAGCGCTCGCTGTTGGACTCCGGAATGGGACTGCGCACGCTGATCCACATGGACGACCCGCACCACCACAAGATGCGCAGCATCGTCTCCGACTGGTTCCGGCCCAAGGCGATGCGGGCGATGAAGGCCCGCATCGACGAACTCGCCAAACGCTACGTCGACGAGATGCTGCGGATCGGCCCGGAATGCGACTTCGTCCAGGACATCGCGCTGAATTACCCGCTGTACGTGATCATGTCGCTGCTGGGCCTGCCGGAATCGGATTTCGGCCGCATGCTCCGGCTGACCCAGGAATTGTTCGGCGGCGACGACGATGAATACCGGCGCG
>CAYNJD010000380.1:0-1545 GCA_964397355.1 uncultured Mycobacterium sp.
AACCTCGTCGGGGCGTTCCACCAGCCCGCCGGTGTCGTCGTCGACCTGGCCACGCTGGAGACGCTGCCGGCGCGCGAGATCGTCGCCGGAATGCCCGAGATCGTCAAGGCCGGCTTCATCGCCGATCCGGTGATCCTGGACCTGATCGAGGCCGACCCGAAGGCCGCGATGGACCCGACGGGTGAGGTGCTGGGCGAGCTGATCCGGCGTGCGATCACCGTCAAGGCCGAGGTGGTCGCCGCCGACGAGAAGGAGTCGGGCCTGCGCGAGATCCTCAACTACGGCCATACTCTCGCGCACGCGATCGAGGCGCTGGAGCACTACCAGTGGCGCCACGGCGACGCGGTGTCGGTCGGGCTGGTCTTCGCCGCCGAGCTGGCCCGCGTCACCGGAAGACTCGACGACCAGACCGCGGACCGGCACCGTTCGATCCTGCTGTCGCTGGGCCTGCCGGTCAGCTATTACGAGAGCGCCCTGCCGGCGCTGCTGGAATACATGATGGGGGACAAGAAGACCCGGGCCGGCGTGCTGCGGTTCGTGGTCCTCGACGGGCTGGCCAAGCCGGGCCGGCTGGAAGGTCCTGACCCGATGCTGCTGGCCGCGGCCTACGACGAGGTGGGCCGGCGTTTCCGATTGGAGCGACGGTGAACCGGATCAATGTCATCAACGGCCCCAACCTGCGACGGCTGGGCCGGCGTGAGCCGGATGTCTACGGCGACACCAGCTATGAGGACCTGCAGGCGCTGATCGAGGCCGAGGCGACCGCGCTGGGCGTCGACGTCGCGGTGCGGCAGAGCGACAGCGAAGCCGAACTGCTGCAGTGGATTCATCAAGCCGCCGACGCCGCCGAGCCGGTGATCCTCAACGCCGGCGGGCTGACCCACACCTCGGTGGCGCTGCGCGACGCCTGCGCCGAGTTGCGGGCACCGCTGATCGAACTGCACATCTCCAATGTGCATGCGCGCGAAGACTTTCGGCGGCACTCCTACCTGAGTCCGATCGCCAGTGGGGTGATCGTCGGACTCGGGGTGCGCGGTTACCTGCTGGCGCTGCGCTACCTGGCCGAATCGGCCGGCTGACCCGCGAGCAGCGGCACCGGCCGGATCAGCGCGCCGGGGTGTCCGGGCCGTTGTCCTCGACCTGGGGGATCTCGGTGGTGGCCTCGGTGTCGGCCGGGAACTCCTCGGTGGTGAACCCGGCCGCGGGGCCGGCCAGCGTCGCATCGGAGTCGCCCTGCGCACCCGTGGTGTCGGCCTGGGCGGCGGTGTCGGCCTGGGTGCTGCCGGCGGCCTGCTCGGCGGCCACCGGAGCAGCCCCCACCGTGGCGAACACGTCGGTCTGACCTTCTTCCTGGGCGGCCAGGCCGTGGTGGCGGTAGGGCATCTTCGCGTATTCCTTGTCCACGCGACGGCGGCCGAGCGTGACCGCGGCCACCGCCGCCACGAACACCAGCAGCGCGGTGAAGGCCGCGAAACTGGTCAGCTCGTTGAACAGCGTGCTGACGTAGAGCGCCTTGTCGACCAGACCGATGATCCACGACACCAG
>CAYNJD010000380.1:1645-3158 GCA_964397355.1 uncultured Mycobacterium sp.
ACAGCGTGCTGACGTAGAGCGCCTTGTCGACCAGACCGATGATCCACGACACCAGGCCGCTCAGCAGGCCGGCCACCAAGCCGGCACCCAGCCACGTCATGGCCAGGTCGCCGCGCCGGTCCGGGTCGGGGTTGGCTCTCGCGTCGGCGCGGCCGTCGGCGTAGCCCCACACCATCACGGCGGTCGCGAAAAGGATCATCAGCACCAAGCTGATCAATCCCGCCTGCGCCTCGAAGGCGTTGATCAGCACCCCCTGAATCAGGCGGATGACGACCATCAGCGCTGCGAAGACCAGACCGCGAAGAAACCACTTGCTCATGGGGGCACAGCGTAGCGAGTACCGTCACACCGCGTGACACATTCCTCCCGTCGGGCGCGGCTGGGTGCTGCGATCGGCACGGCCGGTTTGGACGCGATGCTGGTCACCGACCTGGTCAACGTGCGTTACCTGTCCGGGTTCACCGGTTCGGCCGGGGCGTTGCTGGTCTATGCGGACGGGCAAGCCGACGACCGGCCGCCGGTGTTGGCGACCGACGGCCGATACCGCACCCAGGCCGCACGGCAGGCACCCGACCTGCAGGTCGTCATCGAACGCGCCGGGGCGAGCCACCTGGTCGCGCAGGCCGCGGCGGCCGGCGCGCGCCGGCTGGGTTTCGAGGGCCACGTGGTCACCGTGGACGGGTACGAGACGTTGTCGGCGGCGCTGGCCGCCGCCGACGGTGCCACCGGTGCCGAGCTGGTTCGCGCCTCGGGCACGGTGGAGGCGCTGCGGGAGGTCAAGGATGCCGGCGAGGTGGCGCTGCTGCGGCTGGCTTGCGAGGCCGCCGACGCGGCCCTGACCGATCTGGTGGAGCGCGGCGGCCTGCGGCCGGGCCGCACCGAACGTGAGGTAGGCCGGGAACTGGAAGCCCTGATGCTCGACCACGGCGCCGACGCCGCGTCTTTCGAGACCATCGTGGCCGCGGGCCCGAACTCGGCGATCCCGCACCACAGGCCCACCGACGCCGTGCTGGGCGCCGGGGACTTCGTCAAGATCGACTTCGGCGCGCTGGTGGCCGGCTACCACTCCGATATGACCCGCACCTTCGTGCTGGGGCCACCGGCCGACTGGCAACGAGAGGTCTACCAGGTGGTTGCGGCCGCCCAGCGGGCCGGCAGGCAGGCGCTGCAGCCCGGTGCCGCGTTGCGTGAGGTCGACGCCGCCGCACGCGCGGTGATCGCCGACGCCGGGTACGGCGACACCTTCGGCCACGGCCTCGGCCACGGGGTGGGCCTGCGGATTCACGAAGCGCCGGGAATCAACGCGGCGGCCGACGGTACACTGCTTGCCGGTGCTGTGGTGACCGTGGAGCCCGGCGTCTATCTGGCCGACCGCGGCGGTGTCCGCATCGAGGACACGCTCGTGGTCGGCGGTGGGCCTTCAGCACCCCCCGGGGCGCACCCGGAATTGCTGACTCGGTTCCCCAAGGAACTGACCATTCTCTAGGAGACGTAGAAGACTGTGGCCTCAACT
>CAYNJD010000381.1:0-3158 GCA_964397355.1 uncultured Mycobacterium sp.
TCGGTGAAGGTGAGCATCCCGCAGTCGGTGTGGTGGATCAGGATGATCTCCCGGGTGCCCAGCAGCTTCTGGCTGATCGCCAGCGAGCGGATCGCGTCGTCGGTGATCACGCCGCCGGCGTTACGGATCGAATGCGCTTCGCCTTCCTTGATGCCCAGCGCGCGATACACGTCGAGGCGGGCGTCCATGCAGGCCACGATCGCGACGTGCTTGCTCGGCGGCATCGGCAGCGGGCCCTGGAAGGTCTTGGCGTACTCGGCGTTGTTGGCCAGGTAGTCATCGGTAACGGTCACAGCCTTACTCCATCTGTCGCAGTCGGCACCGAGAGCCTAGTGAACAACGTCCCGGAATCCACGGATAAAAATCATTCGAATCAACCGGTTGCGCGCAGCCCGGCTCACGCGCAACAGCTCGCCCACCCTCTACCCTGTGCTGATGCCGCACGTCTGGGAGTCCGCGCCGTGACGCGGTTTCTGGCCGGCCGGGCGCTGAACTACCTGGTGCTGCTGGGCCTCGCATCGTTCCTGACGTTCTGTCTGACGTCGCTGGCGTTCGCCCCGCTGGACAGCCTGATGCAGCGCAACCCGCGTCCACCGCAGGCCGTGATCGACGCCAAGGCCGCCGAACTGGGCCTGGACAAGCCGATTCCGCTGCGCTACGCGCACTGGGCCTCGCACGCGGTGCGCGGCGATTTCGGCGTCACCGTCACCGGCCAGCCGGTCTCCGGCGAACTGGGCCGCCGCATCGGGGTCAGCCTGCGGCTGCTGGTCGTCGGCTCGCTGGCCGGCACGGTGATCGGCGTGGTGGCCGGCGCATGGGGGGCGGTACGCCAGTACCGGATCTCCGACCGGGTGATCACCATGGCGTCGCTGCTGGTGCTCTCGGTGCCGACGTTCGTGCTGGCCAACCTGGTGATCCTGGGCGCGCTGCGGGTCAATTGGGCAGTGGGCGCGCAACTGTTCGACTACACCGGGGAGACCTCGCCTGGGCTGGTGACCGGCTTCTGGCCCAGGCTGGCCGACCGGCTGCAGCACCTGGTGTTGCCGTCGCTGACGCTGGCGCTGGGCGCGGCCGCCGGCTTCAGCCGCTACCAGCGCAACGCCATGCTCGACGTGCTCGGCCAGGACTTCATCCGCACCGCGCGCGCCAAGGGGCTGACGCGGCGGCGCGCGCTGTTCAAGCACGGGCTGCGCACCGCGCTGATCCCGATGGCGACGCTGTTCGCCTACGGGGTGGCCGGCCTGGTCACCGGGGCGGTGTTCGTGGAGAAGATCTTCGGCTGGCACGGCATGGGCGAATGGGTGGTACAGGGCGTGGCGACCCAGGACACCAACATCGTCGCGGCGATCACGGTGTTCTCCGGGGCGGTGGTGCTGTTGGCCGGGCTGCTCTCCGACGTCATCTACGCGCTGCTGGACCCGCGGGTGCGGGTGTCATGACGAGCACCGAGGTCCAGTTCGCCTCCCGGCGCACCCTGGTACTGCGCCGGTTTCTGCGCAGCCGCACCGCGGTGGGGGCGCTGACGCTGCTGGCGGTGATGTTCGTCGGCTGCTACACGCTGCCCGCGCTGTTGCCCTACTCCTACACCGACCTGGACTACGACGCGCTGCTGGTGCCGCCGGGTGCCCGACACTGGTTGGGCACCAACGCATTGGGCCAGGACCTGCTGGCACAGATTCTGCGCGGCATGCAGAAATCCATGCTGATCGGGGTGTGCGTGGCGCTGATCTCCACGGTGATCGCCGCGACGGTCGGGGCGGTCTCGGGGTATTTCGGCGGCTGGCGCGACAAGGCGCTGATGTGGCTGGTGGATCTGCTGCTGGTGGTGCCGGCGTTCATCCTGATCGCGATCATCACCCCGCGCACCAAGAACAGCGGCAACATCTTCATGCTGGTGCTGCTGCTGGCCGGCTTCAGCTGGATGATCAGCGCCCGCATGGTGCGCGGCCTGACGATGAGCCTGCGCGAACGCGAATTCATCCGCGCCGCACGCTATATGGGGGTGTCCAGCCGGCGCATCATCATCGACCACATCGTGCCCAATGTGGCGTCCATCCTGATCATCGACACCGCGCTCAACGTCGCCGTGGCGATCCTGGCCGAAACCGGCTTGAGCTACCTGGGTTTCGGCATTCAGCCGCCGGATGTCTCGCTGGGCACGCTGATCGCCGACGGCACCGCCTCGGCCATCACCTTCCCCTGGGTGTTCCTGTTCCCGGCCGGGGTGCTGATCACGATCCTGGTCTGCGCCAACCTCGCCGGCGACGGCCTGCGTGACGCGCTGGACCCCGACGCCGCCAGCCTGCGGGGCCGCCGATGAGCCCGCTGCTGGAAATCACCGACCTGGCCGTCACGTTCGGCGCCGGCCCGGATGCGGTGCGGGCGGTGCGCGGCGTGAGCTATCGGATCGAGCCCGGCGAAGTGGTAGCGATGGTCGGCGAGTCCGGCTCCGGGAAGTCCGCGGCGGCCATGGCCGTGATGGGACTGCTGCCCGAACACGCGCAGGTGTCCGGGTCGGTGCGGCTGAACGGCACCCAGCTGATCGGACTGGACGACACCGCGATGTCGACGTTCCGCGGCGCCTCGATCGGCATGGTGTTCCAGGACCCGATGTCGGCGCTGACGCCGGTGTACACGGTCGGCGACCAGATCGCCGAGGCGATCGAGGTGCACCAGCGCGGTGTCAGCCGGGCCGCGGCGCGCCGGCGCGCGGTGGAGCTGCTGGAGCTGGTCGGGATCGCACGGCCGCAGCAGCGGGCGCGGGCCTTCCCGCATGAGCTGTCCGGCGGCGAGCGTCAGCGGGTGGTGATCGCGATCGCCATCTCGTGTGGCCCGGACCTGCTGATCTGCGACGAGCCCACCACCGCGCTGGACGTCACGGTGCAGGCGCAGATCCTGGACGTCCTCAAGACCGCGCGAGACGTCACCGGCGCCGGGGTGCTGATCATCACCCACGACCTCGGGGTGGTCGCCGAGTTCGCCGACCGGGCGCTGGTCATGTACGCCGGGCGGGTGGTGGAATCCGCACCGGTGCAGGTGTTGTACCGCGACCGCCAGATGCCTTACACCGTCGGGCTTTTGGGGTCGGTGCCCCGGCTGGACGCCCCGCAGGGCACCCGGCTGGTGCCGATCCCGGGCGCCCCGCCGTCGCTGGCGGG
>CAYNJD010000382.1:0-3155 GCA_964397355.1 uncultured Mycobacterium sp.
CGCTGGGCCAGACCCTCGACGATCGCGGTCTTGCCGACGCCGGGCTCACCGATGAGCACCGGGTTGTTCTTGGTGCGGCGGCTCAGCACCTGCACCACCCGGCGGATCTCGGTGTCACGCCCGATCACCGGGTCGAGCTTGCCTTCGCGGGCGCGCGCGGTCAGGTCGGTGGAGTACTTCTCCAGTGCCTGGTAGCTGGCCTCCGGGTCGGGGTTGGTGACCCGCGCGCTGCCGCGCACCTTCACGAAGCCGTCCCGCAGCGCCTGCGGCGAGGCGCCGTGGCCGGTCAGCAGCTTGGCCACGTCGGAGTCGCCGGTGGCCAGACCCACCATCAGGTGCTCGGTGGAGACATACTCATCGTCGAGCTCGGTGGCCAGCTGCTGGGCGACGGTGATCGCCGCGAGGGATTCCCGCGACAGCTGCGGCTGCGCGCTGGCACCGCTGGCCTGCGGCAGCCGGTCCAGCAGCTGCTGAGTTTCGGAGCGGATCGTCGCCGGGTTCACGCCGACCGCCTCCAGCAGCGGCGCGGCGATCCCGTCATTCTGGGTCAGCAAGGCCTGCAACAGGTGTGCGGGCCGGATCTCGGGGTTGCCGGCGGCGGTCGCCGCCTGCAAAGCCGCGGTCAGCGCCGCCTGCGTCTTGGTGGTCGGGTTGAACGAGTCCACGACACCTCCATTCGGGGTCAAGAGGGCCGAAGAACGGCCCGGTAAAAATGCTTGTCGGGTTGTTCAACGCCGTCAAGGTTGAGTCTGTTCCGCTCAAGTCTATTTATCTGGGCCGAATCGGGGCGGCCGGCAGACCCCGGGTCAGCACGACCGCGGCCGCGTCCAGAGGTACAGGCCGATCCAGGCGCCGTAACCGACCGCCATCCCGGCATACATCAGTGCCGGGTCGGCCTGACCGTGCACGCTGAGGTAGAGCACCACGCCGGCCGCCAGCGCCGGGAGCACCGCCGCGCGACGGCGCATCCCGAGCGCGGCGGCGACGAGCACGATCGCCACGATGAGCAGGGCGGGGCTGATCCGGTGCAACACCTCCAGCACTGGGGCCCACCGGGATTCACCGGCACCGTGCGCGGCATGGCCGGCCCCCGCGGCGGCGGAGGCCCCGGCCCCGAGTGCCACCAGGACCGCCGGCAGGCAGCAGGCCAGCGTGCACGTCAATGCGGCGATCACCCCTGCGATACCGAACCGGCGACCGGTCGGCGGGTTCAGACGACGACGCTCGGGGCATTCGGACGTGGGAGACATGCCGGCCTTCCGTTGGCTACCCTGTGAACCTATACCCCGTATAGGTATCACGCAACGGGGTGCTGTCACCGCCGCCGGCGGTTCGGCGGCCCGATACCGTGCTCGCCATGACGACCGGCCTGGGTTCGGTATGGACCGCGCTGATTCCGCTCGCGCTTGTGGTGGCGCTCTCCCCGATCACCGTCATCCCGGCGGTGCTGGTGCTGCACACCCCGCGCCCGCGCGAGACCGGCCTGGCATTCCTGCTCGGCTGGCTGGTGGGCCTGGCCGGGTTGACCGCGGTTTTCGTGGCGGGATCGGGACTGCTGGGCGGGCTGCAGACCACACCGCCGACCTGGGCGTCGTGGTTGCGGATCGTCGTCGGCGTCACGCTGATCGGGTTCGGCGTCTACCGCTGGACGACCCGGCACGGGCACGCCGAGATGCCGCGATGGATGCGCTCTTTCACGTCGATGACGCCGCCGCGTGCCGGGCTGACGGCTGCGGCGCTGGCCGCGATCCGGCCCGAGGTGCTGTTCATGTGCGCCGCCGCCGGCTTGGCCGTCGGCAGCGCCGGCCTGAGCCCCGTGGCCGGTTGGCAGGCCGCCGCACTCTTCGTCGGCGTCGCCGCATCCACCGTCGTGTTCCCGATTCTGGGTTATCTGGTCGCCAGCCACCGACTCGACCCGGCGCTGAGCAGGCTCAAGGACTGGATGGAGCAGCAGCACACCGCGCTGCTCGCCGTCATCCTGGTGCTCATCGGTGCGATGGTGACCTACAACGGAATTCACGCGCTGTAGCCGCCATCGTCGCCGGTCAGCCTAAGATCGCGACCGTGGGCCTCGACGACCGTGACGCGCTGAAGGTGCTGCGCGACGCGTTCGCCGCCCCCGACGGCGCCGACGGCTTTGTCGGCCGGCTGTTCACCCGCTTTTTCGGCACCGACCCGTCGGCGCGCGATCTGTTCCCCGCCGACCTCGCCGGCACCCGCGTCGCGTTCAGCCAGGCGATGAGCTGGGTGTACGGCGAGTTCATCGCCCAACGCGCGCAGGAGCCTGTCTCGTTTCTGGCGCAGCTCGGCCGGGATCACCGCAAATACGGTGTGACACAACGCCATTATGCCGTCATGGGCCAAGTGCTGTACACCGCCCTGCGCGACGAGCTGGCAGACTCCTGGACCGCCGCGGTCGAGGCCGCCGCCCGCGAGTCACTGAATCTCATCACCGGGGTGATGGGCGGCGCCGCCGACGCCGAAGACGGCCCGGCCTGGTGGGAGGGCACCGTCGTCGAGCAGCTGCGGGTCTCCCGCGACCTGGCCGTCGTCCGGATCCAGCTGGACCAACCGCTGCCCTACCACCCCGGCCAGTACGTCAAAGTCGAGGTGCCGCAGTGCCCGCGCACCTGGCGCTACCTCTCGCCCTCGATGCCGCCCGACGAAACGGGCGCGATCGAGTTCCAGGTGCGCACCGTCTCCGGCGGCCTGGTCAGCACCGCGATCGTCAACGAGACCCGGCCCGGCGACCGCTGGCGGCTGTCCAGCCCGCACGGCGGCCTGCACGTCGACCGGGAGGCCGGGGACGTGCTGATGGTGGCCGGCAGCACCGGGCTGGCGCCGCTGCGGGCCATCATCATGGACCTGACCCGGTGGGGGGTGAACCCCCGCGTGCACCTGTTCTTCGGCGGCCGGTACCCGTGCGAGCTCTACGACCTGCCGACGCTGTGGCAGATCGCAGCGCACAACCCCTGGCTCTCGGTGACCCCGGTGTCGGAGTACGCGCGCGACCCCGACTGGGCCCGCGACTACCCCGACGTGACCCCGCCGCGCGGCCTGCATGTGCGTCAGACCGGACGGCTACCGGAGGTGGTCACCCGCTACGGAAGCTGGAGCGATCGGCAGATCCTGATCTGCGGCGGCCCGGCGATGAC
>CAYNJD010000383.1:0-3133 GCA_964397355.1 uncultured Mycobacterium sp.
TGGAGAAATGCTGCATCACGCCGGGCAGATCACAGAACCGGATGTCGACGTACTCCACGTTCTCGTCGGCCACGAGTTTGAGAATGTCGTCGGCCGTCTTGTCGGTCACAGCTGTGTTCTCCTCCGCCGGTAGCCCCGGTGTCGGGCCCGGGCTTGCCGCTGCTGACGTTACGCAACCGCGGCCGGGCCGGTGGACGCCGGGTCGGGTTCCGACGCGCTTATCGTAGGGGCCATGAGCCGCACTTTCTCATCGTGGCTGTCCGGGCCGGAATCGGCCGGACCCCACCGTCCCGTCGACGCCCCGGGGGCCGGCCTGGGGCTGCCGCCCGACGGGCCGGGGTCGTTGGCAGCGACGGGACGGCGGCTGCTGGCGCTGGCCGTCGACTGGCTGGTGGCCTACGGGCTGGCGGGCCTGGGCGCGGCGGCGGGTGTGGTGACCCCGGAGCTGCTGGCGACCGTGGTGCTGGGGATCTGGCTGGTGCTGGGCGCCGTAGCGGTGCGGTTGTTCGGCTTCACCCCGGGCCAGTACGTCTGCGGGCTGCGGGTGATCCCGGTGGACGGCGCCGGCACCGGAGTCGGGGTGGTGCGCGCCGTGGCGCGCGGGCTGCTGATCGCACTGGTGGTCCCGGCGCTGTTCATCGACGCGAACGGCCGCGGCCTGCAGGACCGGGCGACCGCCACCGCCGTGGTGCGCAGCCGCTGAATCGGGGTCAGCGCCGGCGCACGGCGCGCTGGACGCCGCGCATCTTCGCGCCGCCGGGCAGCGGGCCCTTCGGCATCGCGGCGGCGCCGGTGCGTGAGTGCAGTGCGACCAGCCGCGACTCCAGCGAGTCCATCTGCTTGGTGGAGATGTTGGCCGGAAGCTTGGTCAGGAAGCGTTCCAGCTTGGCCAGCGGAACCTCGCCGTCGCCGTTGCCCACCACCACGTCATAGATCGGCACGTCGCCGACCAGTCGGGCGGTGTTCTTCTTCTCCTGGGCGAGCAGGGACTTGAGCCGGTTCGTCGAGCCCTCCCCGACGAGGATGACGCCGGGGCGGCCGATCACCCGGTGCACGGCGTCCAGCTGGCCGGTGGCGACCACCGCCTGGGTGACCCGCCACTTGCCGCGCAGGTTGTCCAGCGCCCATGCCGCCGCGCCGGCCTGGCCCTCGGCCTTGCGGTAGACCGACCGCTGGGCGCGGCGGCCGAAGATCACGAACGCCACCAGTGCGCCCAGCAGCAGCCCCAGCGGGATCATCGTCACCTTGGCGAACGTGCCGCCGTTGAGGGCCAGTGCGATCGTCACCCCGGAGATCAGCACGAATGCGCCGATCATGTACGGCAGCAGCCGCTTGTCCTCTTTGCGCTGATGCTGGAAGGCCTGCCACAGCTGGGTGCGGCGTTCTTTGCTGGCCGCCTTGCGGTTGGCTTTCGCCTCCGCCCGGGCAGCCTTGTTCTCGGCGGTGTTGCGCGGTCTGGGCATAGCTACCAAGGATACGCAGCCGAGGTTGCCGTCAGCCGGGGTATCAGCCGTGGGCCGCGGTGCGATCCCGGCTGCGACGCGCCCGATTTTCCAGCGCCTGCTGGTAGAGCCGGCCGGCCCGGTACGAAGAGCGCACCAGCGGCCCCGACATCACCCCGGCGAATCCGAGCTCCTCGGCGTAGCGGGCGTGCTCGACGAACTCCTCGGGCTTGACCCAGCGGGCGATCGGGTGGTGGCGTTCGGTGGGACGCAGGTACTGGGTGATGGTGACCAGCTCGGCGCCGGCGTCGTGCAGGTCGGCCAGCGCCGCCCGGATCTCCTCGGCGGTCTCGCCCATACCCAGGATGAGGTTGCTCTTGGCCACCAGCCCGGCGTCGCGGGCCTGGGTCAACACCGACAGGCTGCGTTCGTAGCTGAACCCGGGCCGGATCAACCGGAAGATGCGCGGCACGGTTTCGACGTTGTGCGCCAACACTTCCGGGCGTGACTCGAAGACCTCGCCCAGCAGGTCCGGCCGGCCGTCGAAGTCGGGGATCAGCAGTTCGACACCTGTCGACGGGTTGAGCCGCTTGATGGCACGCACCGTCTCGGCGTAGAGCCAGGAACCCTGATCGTCCAGGTCGTCGCGGGTGACGCCGGTCACGGTCGAGTACCGCAGCCCCATCGCCTGCACGCTCTCGGCGACCCGGCGCGGCTCGTCACGGTCGAGTTCGCTGGGCTTGCCGGACTTGATCAGACAGAACGAGCAGTTGCGGGTGCAGACCTCGCCGCCGATCAGGAAGGTGGCCTCCCGGTCCTCCCAGCACTCGTAGATGTTGGGGCAGCCCGCCTCCTCGCACACCGTGTGCAGCTTCTCCCGTTTGACCAAGCCCTTCAGGTCGGTGTAGTTCGGGCCCATCCGGGCGCGGGTCTTGATCCACGACGGTTTGCGCTCGATCGGCGTCTCGGCGTTGCGCGCTTCGGCGCGACGTAACCTACGACCTTCTCCGGCAGCGCTCACCGGGTCGATGTTACGCCGGGCCCGCAGTGGTCGCGCACCGGCAGCACGCCGTCCAGCGCGTCGACCACCGCGGCGGCCACCGCGAGCCGAACGTCATCGACGCCGGTCACAAAGCCCAGCTCGGCCGACAGCGACGTCACGCCCGCGTCGGTGATCCCGCACGGCACGATCGAGCCGAACGCGCTGAGGTCACAATCACAATTGAGTGCGAACCCGTGCAGCGTGGTCGCGCGGGCCACCCGCACCCCGATCGCCGCGATCTTACGAGCGGGACGGCCGCCGTCGGCCGGGACCCACACGCCGGATCTGCCGTCGATACGAACGGTGTTGAGACCCAGGGTATTACACACCTCGATGAGTGACTCCTCAAGGCGCCGCACGTAATTGACCACGTCCAGCGGTTCGGCCAGGCCGATGATCGGATAGCCGACCAGCTGGCCGGGGCCGTGCCAGGTGATCTTGCCGCCGCGGTCGACGTCGACCACCGCAGTGCCGTCCACCGGTCGCTCATCCGGCTCGGTGCGCCGCCCGGCGGTGTAGACCGGGGGGTGCTCCAACAGCAGCAGCGTGTCGCTGCCGCCGTCCGCCCGGGTCTCGGCCAGGTCGCGTTGCAGTTGCCAGGCGGTGCCGTAGTCGACGGTGCCCAGCTGGCGCACGTCGATCGGCGCGC
>CAYNJD010000384.1:0-3092 GCA_964397355.1 uncultured Mycobacterium sp.
GGTGTCTATGCCGGCAAACCCCGCCCGGCGCTCATCATTCACGACGATCTGTTCTTAGCAACGGCATCGATCGAGCGTTCCCTCATGGTGTTTCTGGGTCTGGCCGCCTGACGTCGCTCACGCTGTCGCCGCGATGCCAGCCGTGGAAGATCACCGGCGGAGCCGACCCGGCCTCGATGCGGCGCGCGGCGAATTCCGCGGCTTCGGCGGGCATGCCGTTCGTCGGGTAATCCAGATGCCCGAGCGGGAGGCCGTCGGCGCCGTCGCAGACGGTGTCGTTGCGAGCGCAGTATTCGCGGGTCTTGGCGGCATACAGCGGGCCGACCGCCACCGGCGGCGCGCCGTAGCGGCGGATGAACTTCGTCGAGGGTTTCCCGAACAGGATCACCGCCGCCACGTGGTCGGCCACCACGTCCGGCATCGGCCGCGGTAGCTCCGGCGTCAGCTCGTCCGGTAACCCGGCCGGCACGGCCTGCGCGGTCGCATAACCGGTGACGGCCGCGCCCTGGGAGTAGCCGCCCAGCACCATTTGGGTGTCCGGGCAGTCCAGCGCCGTCCACTCGATGTGGCTGACCTCGTCGCGGATCCCGGCGATGACGCTTCGGTCGAAGTCGATTCCGCTGGACAAACCACTGGCGGCGGCGTAGTTGACCGGATACACCGCGATCGACCGGTCGGCGACCGTGGCACGTAACGCGTCGACGAATGCCTGCCCGACTTTGCCGACGCCGGGTGGCTCCTCGCTGCCGCGGGCGAAGATCACCTCGACGTCGGCGCACGGCTTGGCGGACGCAGCCGGTGCCGCCACCGTCGGCGGCATCGCAGAAAACGTCAGCAGAGCCGCGGCCATCAGGCGGGAGCCAGGCCGCCAGCGGGTCACGTTCACCACAACACCCCCGATCCCGACAGCCGGACCTTCCTTCGACGGTAACCCGCAACGACCCCCGTGAGAGACTGACCGGCATGTCTGACACTGCCACGCTGGTGCTGCTGCGCCACGGCGAGAGCGAATGGAACGCCAGCAACCAGTTCACCGGTTGGATGGACGTCAACCTGACCGACAAGGGCCGCACCGAGGCCGTCCGCGCCGGCAACCTGCTGATCGAACATGATCTGCTGCCGGACGTGGTCTACACCTCGCTGCTGCGCCGGGCGATCACCACCGCCAACCTGGCGCTGGACGCCGCCGACCGGCACTGGATTCCGGTGCACCGCACCTGGCGGCTCAACGAACGCCACTACGGTGCGCTGCAGGGCCTGGACAAGGCCGCGACCAAGGCCCGCTACGGCGACGAGCAGTTCATGACGTGGCGGCGCAGCTATGACACCCCGCCGCCGCCGATCGAGGCCGGCAGCCGCTACAGCCAGGACACCGACCCCCGCTACGTCGATATCGGCGGCGGGCCGCTGACCGAATGCCTGGCCGACGTGGTGGCGCGTTTCCTGCCCTATTTCACCGACGTCATCGTCCCCGACCTGCGGTGCGGAAAGACGGTGCTGATCGCGGCGCACGGCAACTCGCTGCGGGCGCTGGTGAAATACCTCGACGGGATGTCCGACGAGGACGTGGTCGGCTTGAACATTCCCACCGGCATCCCACTGCGTTACGACCTGGACGCCGACCTGCGCCCCAAGGTCGTCGGCGGCGTGTATCTGGATCCGGAAGCGGCCGCCGCCGGGGCCGCGGCGGTGGCGAGTCAAGGCGCGAAGTAGCCGTTCCGGACCGTCCAGTGTGAATTCGCGGTAGAAATCCGGTGAAATCTTCGCCCTGAATTCACATTCGTCGCACGTCATGGTCGAACGCTGGCCAGACACCGCGCTCGGACTGCGTACGATTTTGCCGTGGCTGCGACTTCGGCGCTGATGCTCGCTGCGGTGTCGGCACTGCTGGCGCTTGTGGTGGGCGCCGCGGCCGGTATCCGGCTGGCGCCCCGGCTGGCCGAGCGGCGCCGCCGGGTGGCCACCGAACGGTCCGGCATCACCGTCTCGCAGATGCTGCAGCGGATCGTCGCGCACGCGTCGCTGGGAATCGTGGTCGTCGACTCCCACCGCGACGTCGTCTACCTCAACGAGCGGGCCACCGAGCTGGGGCTGGTGCACGGCCGACTGCTCGACGACGGTGCCTGGGCGGCCGCGCAGCAAGCGCTGGCCGGTGAACAGGAGGTCGTGTTCGACCTGTCGGCGGCCAAGCGGGCGGCCGGAGCCACCCGGTCGGAGTTGTCGGCGGTGCGCGGTTATGCCCGGTTGCTCTCCGAGGAGGATCGCCGGTTCGCGGTGGTGATCGTCGACGACCAGTCCGAGCAGGCCCGGATGGAGGCCAGCCGGCGCGACTTCGTGGCCAACGTCAGCCACGAGCTCAAGACCCCGGTCGGTGCGATGGGACTGCTCGCCGAGGCGTTGCTGGCCTCTGCCGACGACCCCGAGGCGGTACGTCCGTTCGCGGAGAAGGTGCTGCTGGAGGCCAACCGGCTGGCCAACATGATCTCCGAACTGATCGAGTTGTCCCGGCTGCAGGGCGCCGATCCGCTGCCCGATCTGGAAGCCGTCGACGTCGACGGCGTGGTGAACGAGGCGATCGCCCGGCACAAGGTGGCCGCCGACAACGCCGAGATCACCATCACCACCGACGCCCCGAGCGGCTACCGAGTGCTCGGCGACGAACCGCTGTTGGTCACCGCATTGGCTAACCTGGTGTCAAACGCGATCGCCTATTCGCCGCACGGGTCGCCGGTGTCGATCAGCCGGCGGCGGCGCGACGACTTCATCGAGATCGCCGTGACCGACCGCGGCATCGGCATCGCGCGAAAAGACCAGCAGCGGGTCTTCGAAAGGTTCTTCCGCAGCGACAAGGCCCGGTCGCGGGCTACCGGCGGCAGCGGGCTGGGGTTGGCGATCGTCAAGCACGTGGCGGCCAACCACAACGGTGCCATCACGCTGTGGAGCCAACCCGGCACCGGTTCGACGTTCACCTTGGCTATTCCCGCCTACCAAGCCGACACAGAGCGAAGGGATGAAGAGCAGCGATGACACCTGCTGTCGACGATGCAGAGCGGAGCGTGCGGAGCGATGAGGAGGAGCAGCAGCGATGACAC
>CAYNJD010000385.1:0-3086 GCA_964397355.1 uncultured Mycobacterium sp.
GCTGGCGATCACCGGCGCGATCAAGGGCGCCGGGCTCGGCAAGGACGTGCTGCTGCTCACCGACGGCCGGTTCTCCGGCGGCACCACCGGGCTGTGCGTCGGCCACATCGCACCCGAAGCGGTCGACGGCGGGCCGGTGGCGTTCCTGCGCGACGGCGACACCATCCGCCTCGACGTGGCCAACGCGACCCTCGACGTGGTGGCAGACCCTGCCGAATTCGCCGCCCGCGCCGAAGGTTTCACCCCTCCTTCGCCGCGCTACACCACCGGCGTGCTGGCCAAGTACCGCAAGCTGGTCGGCTCGGCCGCGATCGGCGCCGTCTGCGGCTGAGGCCACGTCGGCGCGAGGCTTACGACACCACGGCGAGCGCGAAGCCGTCCCAGCCCTTGACCCCGACCGTCTGGATCGCCGCGGCCTGCAGACCCGGGTGCCGGCCCATCAACTCCAGCACGTCGCGGCTGCCGCGCGCCGTCACATCCGAATCCGGTTGCAAGATCGCACCTTCGCGGATCACGTTGTCCACCACGATGACCGCTCCGGGCCGGCACAGCCGCACCGCCCAGTCCAGATAGGCGGCGTTGTTCTCCTTGTCGGCGTCGATGAACACCAGATCGAACGGCTCACCGGTCAGTGCCGGCAGGGTGTCCAGCGCGGCGCCGACCATCACCTGAACCCGGTCCCCGACGCCGGCGCGGTCCAGGTTGGCCCGGGCGACCTCGGCGTGCTTCGGCTCGTACTCGCACGTCACCACCGTGCCCTCGGGCCCGACGGCACGTGCCAGCCAGATGGTGCTGTAGCCGCCCAGGGTCCCGATCTCCAGAACGCGGGCGGCCCGGGTCGCGGTGGCCAGCAGGCTCAAGAACTTGCCCTGCTGCGCCGAGACCGCGATAGCCGGCAGCCCGGCCGCATCGCTGGCGGTCAGCGCCGCCTCCAGTTCCCGATCATGTCCGACAAAAGTGCGGTCCAGCAGGGCATCGACATCGCGGGGCGTTGGGTTTTCGGTCACGCCACCGAGGTTAACCCGGTATCGGGATTCGAGCGCCCCAGGGGCCGCCCTTTACCCCATACCCCTATGGGGTATATAGTCGACGGCACCGGCGCCCGCCGGGAACCACACAGGAAGGTGCGACACATGGCGAACTACGAGACGGGGACGCTGCTGACATGCGGTCACGGCAATTGCGGCTGCCGGGTCCGCATCGAATCCGCGTGCAACTGCGAGGGAGCAGGGGCGGCCTACCGCTGCACCTGCGGCGCGGAACTGGTCCCGGTCAGCAGCTGACGAAGGACGCCGGTGACGCGCTGCGCCAGTGCGTCACCGGACCCCTTCGTTGGCATACACCACCCGCAGCACGTAGCCGAGTTCGGGACCCATCGCGATCTCTGCCAGCACACACAGCGTCGCAACGAAATCCGGGCCGTGCGGCGGCCGGGCAACGCACAGGTGGTGCGCTATCTCGTGCAGTACCACCAGTTCTCGCAGCGCCCAGTCGCCGCCCCGCCGGTCCGGCACGGCGATAATTCCTGCCCCATCGAGTTTTTCGTAATGCGCGGCAGTGGCGCCGCGGCGTGCGCGCACGGTAAGCCCGGCCGCATCCGGCCACCGTTCCCGCACGCCCGGCAGGGCCAGCACGTCGTCGACATAGCGCTGCACCGCCGCCACCTCGCCGAAGCGCGCTTCCGGCGGAAGGGTCAGCCGAGTGCCGAAGAAATCGACGTCACCGGATCCCCGTTCGGCGGCACGGTCGAACAGCGTGCGCACGAAGGTCTCCGCGGCGTAGACCTTGGCGCGCTGGGTGTCGCGCTCGGGGTGTTCGCTCACCGCTCCAGCGCGGACCGCGCCACCGACAGCTCGGCCTCACCGCCCAGCCTCGCTCGCCGGCCGGCGCGGTCACCGGCCCGCCGCGCGGCCGAGGAATAGCCCGCCGAGGCCCGGGTGGCCCGCCAGGTGCCGCGCGCCTGCGATGCGCTGCGGTAGTAGTCGCGCAGCTCGATCTCCTTGTTGCGCAATGCGATCGCGGTGCCCGGTGGCCGGTTGCGGTCCTTCTCCGCCTCCTTGCGGGTCTCATCGCGGGCCTCGGCCAGCCGCTGGCCGACCCTGGCGCCGAATGCGAGGTGGAAGTTCAGCCGCGCGGTGATGGTCGGCGTGGGCCGGTGCGCCCCGGTGGCGATGTAGGCGTCGGAGGCGCGGACCATCTGGACGACCAGGCTGGCGTAGAGCGCGTGGGTGGCATCGATGTCCTCGGCGAAGCCGTAGGCGTAGACGAAGGTGGAGTTCGACGCCACATCGCAGCGCACGTCGTTGGCCGCGGCGATTCCCACGAACAGTTGCACGTAGGTGCGCAGCCCCCTGGTGCCGGGCGATCCGATGGTGATGGTGCGCTGCACCGGCGCGGTGGCCGGCGTCCGGGCGGCGGAATGCGCTCGCGCCACCGCCAGGTCGATGGAGGTCGCGGTCGCCAGCCGCTGCGCCGCTGCCATGAACGCGTCGGCTTCGTGTGCGTTGTCGGTGCCTTCGGCCTGGCGCAGCAGGGCGGCGATGCGCGCCAGCATCTTGTCGTCGGTCGCACTCATGCCGGCCACGCTAACCGAATCCGATGACAGCGCGCCGACGGCGACTCACAGGTGTGCGTCGATCCAACCCACCACGTCGTCGAGCACCTGCGCACGCTCGGGTTCGTTGAACACCTCGTGGTAAAGCCCCGGGTATTCGATCCGCCGCACGTCGGCGGACCCGACGCACTCCACCAGTCGGCTACTGCCCTCGGCGGGCACCAGACCGTCGTCGGCGCCGTGCACCACCAGCAGCGGCGCGGTGAGTGCCGCCGCCCGTGACGGCATGGTCTCGTCGACCTTGATCAGCGCCCGCGCCACACCGGCCGGCACCAGGCCGTGATGCACCAGCGGGTCCTCGTCGTAGGCGGCCACCACCGCCGGGTCGCGTGACACCAGGTGGGCGTCGAGCTTCTCCACCGGCAGGCCGGGGGCAAGGGCACCGAGCGCCTTGGCGGCGAACGCCAGCAGCGGCGACACCGTGTCGGCCATCGCCACCGCGGGCCCCGACAGCACCATCAACTGGTAGTCG
>CAYNJD010000386.1:0-3076 GCA_964397355.1 uncultured Mycobacterium sp.
CGTGAGCTGCACCACGCCGTAACCTCAGCTGCGTGTTTCGGGTGCTGTTCTATTCGCCGCGAATACCGCCCAACACCGGCAACGCGATCCGGATGGTGGCGGCCTGCGGCGCGGAACTGCATCTGGTGGAGCCGATGGGATTCGACCTGTCCGAACCGAAGCTGCGGCGAGCAGGCCTGGACTATCACGACCTGGCCTGGGTGACGGTGCACCCGTCGCTGGGGGCCGCATGGGAGGCACTGGGCGGCGCCCGGGTGTTCGCGTTCACCGCCAGCGCGGACACGTCCTACACCGACGTGGCCTACCGGCCCGGCGACGTGCTGATGTTCGGCCCCGAACCCACCGGGCTGGACGAGGTGACGCTGGCCGACCCGCACATCACCGAGCGGGTGCGCATCCCGATGCTGGCGGGGCGGCGGTCACTGAACCTGTCGAACGCCGCCGCCGTCGCCGCCTACGAGGTGTGGCGCCAGCACGGGTTCAGCGGCGGGGTGTAGCGGCCGCTGAACCCGCGCCGGCCGCGAGTCGGAATTCCACGACGCGACACGCCCGTGTCACGTCGTGAATTTCCAACTGGGCACCCATGCCCGTCCCGCGAACGCTCCGAGCGACCGGGTACTGATCCCGTCCGGCCGGCGGATCACCAACTGTCCCAATGCGCCAGCTGCTCGGCCGGCAGCCGCTTGGCCGGTTTGAAGTCGGTGCCCTTGGTGTAGGCGATCGGGAACAGCCCGCCCTGGCTGTACTGGTCGAAGGGAATGCCGAGCACCTCGGCGGTCTGCTTCTCACCGTCTTCGAGCAGGTGCAGCGTCGTCCAGCACGACCCCAGCCCGCGATTGCGCAGCGCCAGGCAGTAGCTCCACGCGGCCGGGAACAGCGACGCCCAGAACGACGCGCTGAGCCCCAGCGGCGCATTCTCCGCCCGGCCTTCCAGGCACGGGATCAGCAGCACCGGCACGTCTTGCATGTTCTCCATCAGGTATCGCGCGGAGTCGCTGACGAATTCCATGCGCTCACCGCGCACGTCGCCCTCGCCGTAGTCGGGCTTCATCCGGTCCAGGTAGGGCTCGGCATTGGCGCGGTAGATGTCGGCGATCGCCTGCTTCTTGACCGGGTCGGTGACGAACATCCACTGCCAGCCCTGGGCGTTGGAGCCGGTGGGTGCCTGCAGCGCGATCTCGAGGCACTCCATCAGCACCTCGCGGGGAACCGGCTTGTCGAGGTCGAGCCGCTTGCGGACCGAGCGGGTGGTGGTCAGGACTTCGTCTGCGGACAAGTTGAGGTTCATCTGTGCAGGCTAACTGTTATCGGTGTTCGCGACCGGCGGGCCGGAGTTTCACACCGCGTGATATTGCCGCGGTGCCGGCTTTCATCAACAGGCGTTTGACCATGGTGGCGCCCGCTGCTGCGGTGGACGCCAGCGCCGACCGATCCGGCGCGACGAACTCCAGCGGATCACCCTCACGCAGCTCGCCGTTCCGGGCCACCGTTCCGTAGACGCCGAGGCAGTGGTGTGCGTGCGCCACGAGGGTGCGGGTGATCTGCCGATCGCGGCTCAGCTCATATTGCCGGTGGGACGGCATCACGCAGCGGACGGTGGGCAGCAGCGGTTTGAGGGCGGCCTGTGGCGCCTGCAACGTGCCGCCGCACCAGCCCAGCTCCGGACAATCAGACGCATCGGGCGCGTCGATGAGAATCGTGGGGCGAAAGCGCCGGACGTCGAAGTCGGAACCCGGTGCCAGTCCGGACATGGTTCGCAACGTCTGCTCGGTGATCACGTGCACCGGGTAGGCATCGGCGTAGCTGCCGACCGGCGTGATGTAACGGCTCAGCTCCGCGAGCTTCTTGACCGGAAACATCGACAGATCCGGGAGAGGTTCGTCCTCGTCGAGACCGAAGTACTCGTGCAGATCGGCCGCAGCCGCCATGGTTCCGCGATACTGGCCGCGGTCCTCGATCGGCGGCAGTGGCCGCAGCTCGACGTCGGTGTCGAGGTAGGACGACAGCGCGGCATGGACTTTCGGGTCGGAACTGGATATCTCACCGCCGTCGGGGAAACCGATGACCACCTCGGGCGCATGGCCCGGACCGGCCTCCGGTGGCGGCGGCAGCGCATAGCGCGCCGTGCACAACAGCAGCCCGGGCAGCCGCTTGGCGCCGGTCGTCGCATTCTTTGCCAGATCGCGGACCGCCCAGGTCCGGTCCGCGTGCAGGCCCAGTTCGCCGAGCGCGGCGGTGGTGACGCGCGCTCCGGCCATGGATTTCACCGGGTAGCGCCAGATTCCGGTGATGCGGCCCACCTCAACCATGCCCTGCAGAGCCTAATCGGTGGGCCGGCGACGTCACCGGAAGTCCCGGGAGCGCGATCCCACCGCCAACGTCAGCGCCCCCAACCGTTCGGCCAGTACGGTGACCGCCCCGCTGGCGTTCTGCACCCGCCCGCGGATCAGCAGCGCCGTGGCAGTCTGCGCCAACCGGCGATGCCGCTCCCATACCCCCGGCGTGCACAGCACGTTGACCATCCCGGTCTCGTCCTCGAGGTTGACGAACGTCACCCCGCGGGCCGTCGACGGCCGCTGCCGGTGCGTCACCGCCCCGGCCACCAGCACCCGGGTGCCGTCGGGGACGTCCGTCAGCTGCGCGGCGGGGATGACCCCGGCCGCGTCGAGGTCGGCGCGCAGGAACTGGGTCGGGAAACTGTCCGGCGAGACCCCGGTGGCCCACACGTCGGCGGCCGACAGTTCGATCTCACTCATCCCGGGCAGCTCCGGGGTGTGCGAGGGCACCCCCACGCCGGGCAGCCGGTCCGGTCGCTGGGCTGCCGCCGCCCCGGCCGCCCACAGCGCCTCGCGACGCGACATGCCGAAGCCGCCGAACGCACCGGCGGTCGCCAGCGCCTCGGCCTGCGGCGCCGAAAGCTGCACCCGCGCAGTCAGATCCTGCAGCGAGTGAAACGGCCCGTGGGCCTCGCGGTCGGCCACCAGCCGCTCGGCGGCCTCGACACCGATGCCACGCACCGCGCCCAGCCCGAGCCGGACCTCGGTGCCGTCGCGCTCCAGCGTGGCGTGCGCCAGGC
>CAYNJD010000387.1:0-3069 GCA_964397355.1 uncultured Mycobacterium sp.
TCCCGCTGCCGGCCGTCACGCTGCAGACCGTCGGCCCGACCCTGCAGGTCTACGGCAACGAGGCGCAGAAGAAGAAGTTCCTGCCCGCCATCCTGGCCGGGGAGGTGCACTTCGCGATCGGCTACACCGAGCCGGAGGCCGGCACCGACCTGGCATCGTTGCGCACCACCGCGGTTCGTGATGGCGACCACTACATCGTCAACGGTCAGAAGGTGTTCACCACCGGCGCGCACGACGCCGACTACATCTGGCTGGCGGTGCGTACCGACCCGACCGCGGTGAAGCACAAGGGGATTTCGATCCTGATCGTCGACACCAAGGACCCGGGCTACTCCTGGACGCCGATGATCTTGTCCGACGGCGCCCATCACACCAACGCGACCTATTACAACGACGTGCGGGTGCCGGCCGACATGCTGGTCGGCGAGGAGAACGGCGGTTGGAAGCTGATCACCACCCAGCTCAACAACGAGCGGGTCATGCTCGGGCCGGCCGGCCGGTTCGGCGCCATCTACGACAAGGTGCACGCCTGGGCCACCAAACCGGGCGGCGACGGCGTCGTCCCGATCAGCCACGACGCGGTCAAACGCGGGCTCGGCGAGATCCACGCCATGTTCCGCATCAACGAACTGCTGAACTGGCAGGTCGCCGCGGCCGGCGAGATCATCGACGTCGCCGACGCCGCGGCCACGAAAGTCTTCGGCACCGAGCGGATCCAGTACGCCGGGCGGTTGGCCGAGGAGATCGTCGGCTGCTATGGCAACCCGGCCGACCCGGCCACCGCCGAACTGTTGCGTTGGCTAGACGTGCAGACCAAGCGCAATTTGGTCATCACGTTCGGCGGCGGGGTCAACGAGGTGATGCGCGAGATGATCGCCGCATCCGGGCTCAAAGTTCCGCGGGTGCCGCGATGAGTGATCTGCAGGCCGGGATCGACCGGCTCAAGGCGTCCGGCCGCAGCAAACCGCGGATGGGCCGGGATCCGGTGAACCAACCGATGATTCGCCACTGGGTGGACGCCATCGGCGATGCCAACCCGATCTATGTCGACGAACAGGCCGCCAAGGCAGCCGGTCACCCGGGAATCGTCGCCCCGCCGGCGATGATCCAGGTGTGGACGATGATGGGCCTGGGCGGGGTGCGCCCCGACGACGACCCGCTCGGCAAGATCATCGAATTATTCGACGGCGCGGGCTATGTCGGTGTGGTCGCGACCAACTGCGAGCAGACCTACCACCGCTACCTGCGGCCAGGCGAAGAGGTCAGCGTCACCGCCGAGATCACCGATGTGGTCGGGCCCAAGCAGACCGGCCTGGGTGAGGGGTACTTCATCACTCAGAAGATCCGCTGGTGGGTCGACGACGAGAACGTTGCCGATATGGATTGGCGCATCCTGAAGTTCCTGCCCGGCGAAAAGGAAAAGCAAGGCTCACCGGTCGCGGTGCCCGATGATCTCGACCCCGACAAGATGATGCGCCCGGCCTGGTCGAGGGACTCGAAGTTCTTCTGGGACGGGGTGGCCGCACACGAACTGCGCATCCAGCGGCGCCCGGACGGCAGCCTGCAGCATCCGCCGGTGCCGGCGGTCTGGAAGGACAAGGCCGAGGAAACCGACTACGTCGTTTCCAGCGGCAGCGGAACGGTGTTCAGCTACGTGGTGCACCACGCGCCCAAGGTCCCCGGCCGCAGCCTGCCTTTCGTGATCGCGCTGGTCGAGCTCGAGGAGGGCGTGCGGATGCTCGGCGAGCTCCGTGGAGTCGATGCGGCCGCCGTGCGGATCGGAATGCCGGTTCGTGCAACCTATCTCGACTTTCCCGCGAGTGACGGCGGCCCGGCATGGACGCTGTATGCCTGGGAGGCTGTGGAAGGAGGCGGGGCATGAGCGCTCCGACCGTCGAAGTGGGCACCAAGCTGCCAGAGCTGAAGATCTACGGCGACCCGACATTCATCGTCTCAACCGCGATCGCCACCCGCGACTACCAGGACGTGCACCACGACCGGGACAAGGCGCAGGCCAAGGGTTCCAAGGACATCTTCGTCAACATCCTCACCGACACCGGACTGGTGCAGCGCTACATCACCGACTGGGCGGGATCCGACGCGGTGATCCGTTCGATCGGGCTGCGACTCGGCGTGCCGTGGTACGCCTACGACACCGTCACCTTCTCCGGTGAGGTGACCGCGGTCGAGGACGACCTGATCACCGTGAAAGTCGTTGGTAACAACAGCCTTGGCGACCATGTCATCGCCACGGCCACACTGACCTTCGGGGAGCGTTGATGCCAGGCATGCTTTCAGGACAGGCGGCCATCGCCGGGATCGGCGCGACCGACTTCTCCAAGGAATCCGGACGCAGCGAGCTGCGGCTCGCCGCCGAGGCGGTGCTCGATGCTCTCGACGATGCGGGACTGAAGCCGGCCGACGTCGACGGCCTGGTCACGTTCACCATGGACTCCAACCTGGAGACCGCCGTCGCGCGTGCCACCGGGATCGGGGAGCTGACGTTCTTCTCCCAGATCGGCTACGGCGGTGGGGCCGCCGCGGCCACCGTGCAGCAGGCCGCCCTGGCGGTGGCCACCGGTGTCGCCGAAGTCGTGGTGGCCTACCGGGCTTTCAACGAGCGTTCCGAGTTCCGGTTCGGCCAGGTGATGACCGGGCTCACGGTTAACGCCGACTCCCGCGGCGTGGAGTACAGCTGGTCCTACCCGCACGGGCTGAGCACGCCGGCTGCGTCGGTGGCGATGATCGCTCAGCGCTACATGCACGAATACGGTGCCACCAGTGCGGATTTCGGTGTGGTGTCGGTGGCCGACCGCAAGCATGCGGCGACCAACCCCAAGGCGCACTTCTACGGCAAGCCGATCACCATCGAAGACCACCAGAATTCGCGGTGGATTGCCGAGCCGCTGCGGCTGCTGGACTGCTGTCAGGAGACCGACGGCGGGGTGGCGATCGTGGTCACCACACCCGAGCGGGCGCGCGACCTCAAGCATCGGCCCGCCGTCATCGAGGCCGCCGCCCAAGGCGCCGGCGCTGACCAGTTCACCATGTACTCCTACTACCGCGAGG
>CAYNJD010000388.1:0-3066 GCA_964397355.1 uncultured Mycobacterium sp.
ATCTGGACCGCCGGCTTCGCCATGGC
This sequence comes from uncultured Mycobacterium sp., assembly GCA_964397355.1. GTDB lineage: Bacteria > Actinomycetota > Actinomycetes > Mycobacteriales > Mycobacteriaceae > Mycobacterium. The sequence continues at coordinate 27 of CAYNJD010000388.1, forward strand.
GCCCTACAACACCCGCATCGTGCGGCGCAGCAACGGCCTGCTGGACTGGGCCTACGGGCGGCGGTTCCGCTACGCCGAACACCTGAGCGTCGGCTCGTCGGCCGCGGCGCCGGCCCTGTCGGGATTGGCGACCGGGGTGGCCAACGTGGCATTCGGGCTCGGTGGCCGCTTCTTCCGGCTGATTCCGTCCGATTGGGTGGAACGGGTGTTGCCCAAGCCGGGAACGGGGCCCAGCCGCAGCCGCCGCGAGCGCGGCTACTACCGCACCGAGACCTACACCACCACCAGCACCGGGGCCCGCTATCGGGCTGTGATGGCCCAGCAGGGCGACCCGGGCTATCAGGCCACCTCGGTGCTGCTGGGGGAGAGTGCCCTGGCGCTGGTACTGGACCGCGAGGAGCTGTCCGACCGCTACGGGGTGCTCACTCCTGCCGCGGCGATGGGCGACGCGCTGCTGGCCCGGCTGCCCGCGGCGGGTGTCACGGTGGAGGTCTCGCGGCTGAGCTGACCGGCGGCAAATCGCCGGTTCCGGTTGCTGTATTTCCGCTAGTGTCGTTTTCGACCGCTGCCACGGCAGCACCCCAAGCAACGAAGGTGGACGAATACTCATGGCCGGCCTTGACGATCTCATCGCGCAGATTCCCATCCAGGACATCGCCAACCAGCTAGGCGCCGATTCGGGCGAGGTGGACAGCACCGTCCGCACCCTGGTGCCCGTACTGGTCAGCGGACTGAACCACAACGCCCAGGACCCCGGCGAAGCCGACAACATCGCCAGCGCGGCCAACACTTTCGCCGCCCAGGGGCTGCTGGACAACGGTCTCGGCGCCAATCAGAGCGAGGGCCAGCAGGTGATCTCGACCATCTTCGGCGGCAACGACACCAACCAGGTCGCTTCGGCGCTGTCGGGTGCCGGCGCCGGCAATAACGATTTACTGCAGAAGCTGCTGCCGATCATCGCCCCGATCGTGCTCGCCTACATCGGCAAGCAGCTGACCGGCCAGCAGTCCGAGCCGGCCCAGCAGCAGGCCTCCGGCGGCGGCGGTCTCGGGGACATCCTGGGCGGCATCCTGGGCGGCATGGGCTCCGGCGGGGGCGGCGCCAACCAGTCGATGGGCAGCATCCTGGGCAACATGCTCGGCGGCAAGACCGGCGGTGCCATCGGCGACATCCTCGGCGGACTGCTCGGCGGCAAGAAGTAGCGGGTCACCGAAAGCCCCCGGACCGAGCTGGCGGGTCCGGGGGCTTTCGCTTCTGGCGGGCAGTCATTCCTAGAATTGAGCGGTGACCGCCACCCCCCACGCCGCCAACACCGATCATCTGCCCAAATCGTGGGAGCCGGGTGTGGTCGAGGACGCCATCTACCAGCGCTGGGTGGATGCCGGTTACTTCACCGCGGACCCGGCCAGCCCCAAACCCGGCTATTCGATCGTGCTGCCGCCGCCGAACGTCACCGGCAGCCTGCACATGGGGCACGCGCTCGACCACACCCTGATGGACGCGTTGACCCGGCGCAAGCGGATGCAGGGCTACGAGGTGCTGTGGCTGCCGGGGATGGACCACGCCGGTATCGCCACGCAGAGCGTGGTGGAACGGCGACTGGCCGCCGAGGGCCAGACCAAGGAAGAGTTGGGCCGCGAGCGTTTCGTCGACCAGGTCTGGGATTGGAAGCGCGAATCCGGTGGCACGATCGGCACCCAGATGCGCCGGATCGGCGACGGGGTGGACTGGAGCCGCGAGCGGTTCACCATGGACGAGCACCTGTCGCGCGCGGTCCGCACCATCTTCAAACGGCTCTACGACGCGGGTTTGATCTACCAGGCCGAGCGACTGGTCAACTGGTCGCCCGTGCTGGAGACCGCGATCAGCGACCTCGAGGTCAGATACGACGACATCGAAGGCGAGCTGGTGTCGTTCCGGTACGGCTCGCTAGAGGACACGCAGCCCCACATCATCGTCGCTACCACCCGGCTCGAGACCATGCTCGGCGACACCGCGATCGCGGTGCACCCCGACGACGAGCGATACCGCGACCTGGTCGGGGCGAACCTGCCGCACCCGTTCCTGGACCGGGAGATCGCGGTGGTCGCCGACGAGCACGTCGACCCCGAATTCGGCACCGGCGCTGTCAAAGTCACCCCCGCACACGACCCCAACGACTTCGAGATCGGCCTGCGTCACCAGCTGGCGATGCCGACGATCCTGGACACCAAGGGGCGAATCGCCGGTACCGGAACACAGTTCGACGGCATGGACCGTTTCGAGGCGCGGGTCGCGGTGCGCGAAGCGCTGGCCGCCCAGGGGCGCATCGTCGCCGAGAAGCGGCCCTACCTGCACAGCGTGGGGCACTCCGAGCGCAGCGGCGAGGTCATCGAACCGCGGCTGTCCATGCAGTGGTGGGTCAATGTCTCCTCGCTGGCCAAGGCCGCGGGCGACGCGGTTCGCAACGGTGACACCGCGATCCATCCGAAAAGCCAGGAGCCGCGCTGGTTCGCCTGGGTCGATGACATGCACGACTGGTGCATCTCCCGGCAACTGTGGTGGGGCCACCGCATCCCGATCTGGCACGGTCCCGACGGGCAGCAGGTGTGCGTCGGGCCGGATGAGACCCCGCCGGAAGGCTGGGAGCAGGACCCCGATGTGCTGGACACCTGGTTCTCCTCGGCGCTGTGGCCGTTTTCCACCATGGGCTGGCCGGAGGCCACACCCGAGTTGAAGAAGTTCTATCCCACCACCGTCTTGGTGACCGGCTACGACATCCTGTTCTTCTGGGTGGCCCGGATGATGATGTTCGGGACCTTCGTCGGTGACGACGAGGCGCTGCCCGACGCCAAGGTTCCATTTCGGAATGTGTTCCTGCACGGCCTGATCCGCGATGAGCACGGCCGCAAGATGAGCAAGTCCCGGGGTAACGGCATCGACCCGCTGGACTGGGTCGACACCTTCGGCGCCGACGCCCTGCGGTTCACCCTGGCCCGTGGTGCGAGCCCCGGTGGCGACCTGTCGATCGGCGAGGACCATGCCCGCGCTTCGCGCAACT
>CAYNJD010000389.1:0-3045 GCA_964397355.1 uncultured Mycobacterium sp.
CCTCCGGCAACCGTTTCGGCGACCACGCCGAGGTCATCAGCCGCAGGTTGCGGTACTTGATCAGCATGCGGATCGCGACGTCCCACCACGGGTCGGCGCCGTGGATCATGCACAGCCGCAGTTCCGGGAACCGCACGCAGACCCGGTCCAGGTGGATCGGGTTTTGCACCTCACCGGGGATCGGCGGCCCCGGGATGCCGGTGTTGACGCACAGCGGCAGCTCCAGTTCGGCGCACTTGGCGTACAGCGGGTAATAGACGGCATCGCTCGGCGGGTACTGCCCGTCGCCCCAGAAGCTCGGCCCCACCACGGCGTAGACCACCGGCAGGTCGTTGACGACGGCGCTGAGCTCGGCCAGCGCCGGAACCGGCCGCAGCAGGTTCAGCCCGCCGATGGCCAACGCGAATCGATCCGGCTTGGCCTCCACGAACTTTCGCGCCGTCACCGACGGTTTGGTCAGGTTGTCCATCAGGACGGCCTTGGTGACGCCGTTGGCGTCCATCTCGTCGAGCAGCGCAGACATGTCGGCCGGCGCGAACATCGACTTGGAGCCCTTGAAGTAGTCGTCTCGTGTCGTGGTCATCCAGGCCGGCTGCTCGTTCTCACCGAAGTGGACGTTGACCAGGCAATCGATTGCTCTCATTGCGCTGTGGACACCTCTTCGTTCACTTGACGTTTCGCCCAGCGGTAGTCGGCCTTGCCGTTGCCCAACCGGCGCACCTGCGCCACCGTGATGAACGCTTTGGGTACTTTGAACCCCGCCAGCACCGATCGGCAGTGCGTGGCCAGCAGTTCATCGGTGACAGCCGCATCCGGTTGCGGCGCCACCAATGCGACCAGCTCTTCACCCCACCGGTCACTGGGACGTCCTACCACCAGCGCGTCGGCCACGCCGGGATGGGCACGCAGCACTTCCTCGACCTCCTCGACGAACACCTTCTCCCCGCCGGTGTTGACCACCAGGGAGTCCCGCCCGAACAGCCGCAGCGTGCCGTCCTCGGCCATGCAGGCCCGGTCACCGGAGATCACCACCCGATGCCCGTCCACTTCGGGAAAGGTGAGCCGGGTGGCGTCGGCGTCATCGAAGTAGCCCAGTGGAATCCGGCCGGTTCGCACCGCCCACCCGACCTCGGGCTCGCCGGCCGCCAGGAATCGGGTCCGGTCCTGCGAGATCACCGATCCCCCGGTCCGCAGCTCGAAGGTGTCGCGGCGTTCCTCGCGCCGGCTGCGGCCGAAGCCCAGGTTCCCGGTCTCCGACGATCCGTAGCCGTTGATGAGGGTGATCTGGGGCAGGTATTCCAGCAGCGCCGCCTGATACTTGGGGTTGGTCGCGGCGCCGCCGGTGGCGATGGAGTGCAGCGACGACAGGTCGTAGCTGCGGTTGCCGAGTTCGGCGACCAGCGGCGCGGCGTAGGCATCGCCCACCATCGTCATCAGTCCGACCTGTTCGCGCTCGGCGGTTTCCAGCACGCGGCGCGGGTCGAAAGGGTTCCGGGTGTCATACAGGATCACCGTCTGGCCGCTCAGGATCGCCGAGAACGCGGTCCACAGTCCCGCGGCGTGCATCAACGGCGACAGCGCGAACCACGGCGGCCCGGCGGACTGCACTTTGCGATGAATCTCCGCGGCACACGCGTGGTCGTCGCCGACCATCGAGGAGACGTAGATGTCGCTCTGACGCCACAGCACGCCCTTCGGGCGACCGGTGGTGCCGCCGGTGCAGATCATCAGCAGGTCATCGGGTGAGGCCGCCACCTCACGGTCGGTGCCGCCCTGCGCCAGGGCGTCATCGAGGGTCACCGAACCCGCCAGCTCGGACGCGCCGCTGTCGTCGTCCACACTGATCAGCAGTTCTGCGCCGGCCGCCAGCAGCTGGTCGGCGAACTTCGCCCCCAGCGCGCGGTGGTAGATGATCCCGCGCGGGCCCAGATAGCCGAGCAGGTCGGCGATTTCCGACGGTGCGTAGTAGTGGTTGACGTTGACCGGGACCGTCCGCGCTTTGAGGCAGCCGACCATCACGTCGGGGTACAGGTCGTTGTGCATGAGCAACGCGACCCGGTCCTGCCCGCACTCCCAGTTCCGCAGCGACGCACGCTCGCGCCGAACGCCCAGGCCGCGGCCGGCCAGGAAGTTGGCGAGCCTGCGGGTGCGGTCCGCCGATTCGGCGAACGTGCTGCGGCGGTCCCCGCAGACCGTCATCACACGGTCGGGAACGGCCTCGGCGATCGCGTCGAGCACCGCCCCGATGGTCCACTCACCCACGATGGCAGCGCCCTAGGCCGGCACGTTGACGCCGAGCAGATCCAACGCGTTGTCGCGCATGATCTTCCGGACGTCGGTGTCGCTGAAGCCGGTCAGCTCCTCGGTGAACGCCAGCGGCGTCTCCAGCCCCTCACCGTGCGGCCAGTCCGAACCGAACAGGATCTTGTCGACGCCGATGGTTTCGGCCAGCAGCGGCAGGTCGTCTTCGTAGTAGGGGGCGATCCAGACGTTGTTGCGCAACTGCTCGACCGGGTCTTCGCGGAAGTGCCGCGGCTGACTGTTGGCGGCCTTCTTGAGCCGCTTGATCAGTCGGTGCACGAAGTACGAGCCGTTCTCGATGCTCGCCACCTTCAGGTTGGGGTGCCGGGTGAAGACCTGATGCACGATCATCGAGGCCATGGTGTCGTGGATCGCGCGGTCGTCGAGCAGCACCTGGTCCAGCGGATCCTTGGCCCCGAAGGCCTCGAAGGTCGCCTGACCGCCCCACAGCGCGGCGATCGCCAGGTAGCCGCTGTCGGACAGGTGGAACCCGACCGGAACCCCGGCCTCGGCGAGCCGCGCCCACACCGGGTCGTGGCTGGGGTCACCGAGCGAGCGCGGCTTGACCACACCGGGTACCGGCGCCGGCCGCACCAGCACCATCTTGGCGCCCTTGGCCAGCACCTCGTCCACTTCGGCGGCCGCGGCGACGGGGTCGGCCAGCGAGATGATGGGCGCCGCGATGATCCGGTGGTCGGGCCGGTCGAAGCCCCAGTCCTCGTCGAGCCACAGGTTGAAGGCGTG
>CAYNJD010000390.1:0-3039 GCA_964397355.1 uncultured Mycobacterium sp.
CGGGGTGGTCGTGAGCCCCGCGCTGTTCATCAGACACTGTCGCCCTCCGTCGCCGGGGGCGCGGCTCGGCGCTGATCGAGCCAGCTCTGCAGGATCGTCACCGCAGCGACCTGGTCGATGACCGACCGCTGACGTTTGGACCGCATCCCGGTCGCGTGCAGGGCGCGCGCCGCGTGGGTGGTGCTGAGCCGCTCGTCGGCCAGTCGCACCGGCACCGGCCGCTTGCGCGCGGCCAGCGCCGCGGCCAGGTCGTCGGCCATCGCGATGGCGTCCTGCGCGGCCGAACCGATCCGGTCGGCCAGGGTCCGCGGCAGTCCCACCACCACCTCGACCACCTCGAATTCGTCCACCAGCTGGACCAGCCGGCGCAGGTGCGCTCCGGAGGCGTTCCGGCGCACGGTCTCCACCGGGGTCGCGAGCATGCCGTCGGGGTCGCTGCACGACACCCCGATTCGGACACTGCCCACGTCCACACCGAGGCGTCGTCCGCGGCCGGGATCATCCGGCCCGCCGGGCCGGTCCGGAGTGCGATGACGCGGTGCGGTCACGCCGGCGCGTCCCGGGCGACCGCGGACCGCACCGCCGCCAGCGCGGCATCGATTCCGGCGGAGTCCTTACCGGACCCCTGCGCCAGGTCGGCCTTGCCGCCGCCCCGGCCGGCCACCGGTGCGGCCAGTTCTTTGACCAGATCGTCGGCGCGCAGCCCGAGTTCCTGGGCGGCGGCGTTGGTGGCGACCACGTAGGGCACGCTGCCTTCGCCGTCGGCGATCAGCGCCACCACCGCCGCGTCCTCGCCCAGTTTGCCGCGGATGTCACCGGCCAGTGAGCGCAGGTCACCGCCGCCGATTCCGCCGGACATCCGCTGCGCCACCAGGCGCACGTTACCGACTTGCTCGGCGCCGGCGGCGGCGTTTGCCGCAGCGGCGCGGGCACCGGCCAACCGGACCCGGTCGAGTTCCTTCTCCGCGGCCCGCAACCGGTCCACCAGGTTGGCCACCCGGGCCGGCACCTCCTCCGAGGGCACCTTCAGCGAGGACGCCAGGCCGGCCATCAGCGCCCGCTCCTTGGCCAGGTGGCGGAACGAGTCCAGCCCGACGTAAGCCTCCACCCGGCGCACCCCGGATCCGACCGAGGATTCGCCGAGCAGGGTCACCGGGCCGATCTGCGCCGAGTTGTGCACGTGGGTGCCGCCACACAGTTCCAGCGAGAACGGCCCGCCGATCTCGACCACCCGGACCTTCTCCGGGTACTTCTCGCCGAACATCGCCATGGCGCCCATGGCCTTGGCCTTCTCGAGTTCCTCGGTGAAGGTGTGCACCTCGAAGTCGGCCTGCACCGCTTCGTTGGCGACCTCTTCGACCTGGCGCCGCTGCTCCTCGCTCAGCGGGCCCTGCCAGTTGAAGTCGAACCGTAGATAGCCGGGCCGGTTCAGCGACCCGGCCTGAACGGCGTTGGGCCCCAACACCTGTCGCAGTGCGGCGTGCACCATGTGGGTGCCGGAGTGGCCCTGGGTGGCGCCCTTGCGCCAGCCCGGGTCGACCGCAGCGGTGACGGTGTCGCCCTCGACGAACTCGCCCGACTCCACGTTCACCCGGTGCACCCACAGGGTTTGGGCGATCTTCTGCACATCGGTGACCGCGGCCTTGGCCGGTCCGGCGCTGATCGTGCCGACGTCGGCGATCTGCCCCCCGGCTTCGGCGTAGAGCGGGGTGCGGTCCAACACCAGTTCGACGCGATCAGGCGAGCCGGCTTCCTTGTCGTGGGCGACCACCGGTACCCGCCTGCCGTCCACGAAGATCCCGAGAATCCTTGCCTCCGAGGACAGCTCGTCGAATCCGGTGAATTCGGTCGGCCCGGCGTCGACCAGGTCGCGGTAGGCACTCAGATCGGCGTGGGCGTGCTTGCGCGCGGCGGCGTCGGCCTTGGCCCGAGCCCGCTGCTCGGCCATCAGTTCCCGGAAGCCGGCCTCGTCGACGCTCAAGCCGGCCTCGGCGGCCATCTCCAAGGTGAGTTCGATCGGGAAACCGTAGGTGTCGTGCAACGTGAAGGCGTCGGTGCCCGACAGCACGGTGGCCCCGGAGGACTTGGTCGCCACCGCGGCCTCCTCGAACAGCCGCGACCCCGACGCCAGGGTGCGGTTGAACGCGGTCTCCTCGGCGACGGCGATCCGGTTGATCCGGTCGAAGTCGCTGACCAGTTCCGGATAAGAGGGCCCCATCGCATCGCGGACGGTGGCCATCAGCTCCCCCACGATCGGGGTGTCGATACCGAGCAGCTTGGCCGCGCGCACCACCCGGCGCAGCAGCCGGCGCAGCACGTAGCCACGGCCGTCGTTGCCGGGGCTCACCCCGTCGCCGATCAGGATCGCCGCGGTGCGGGAGTGGTCGGCGATGATCCGGTAGCGCACGTCGTCGGCGTGGTTGCCGGCGTCGTAGCGACGAGGCGCCCGCGCTTCCACGGTGTCGATGACCGGCCGCAGCAGGTCGGTCTCGTAGACGTTGTGCACGCCCTGCAGCAGGAACGCGACCCGCTCGATGCCCATACCGGTGTCGATGTTCTTGCGCGGCAGCGGCCCGAGGATCTCGAAGTCCTCCTTGGAGGTGCCCTCGCCGCGCTCGTTCTGCATGAACACCAGATTCCAGATCTCGATATAGCGGTCCTCGTTGGCGATCGGGCCGCCGCCGGCACCGAACTCGGGGCCGCGGTCGTAGTAGATCTCCGACGACGGGCCGCACGGCCCGGGGATGCCCATCGACCAGTAGTTGTCGGCCATCCCGCGGCGCTGGATCCGCTCGGTGGGCAGGCCGGCGATCTCCTGCCACAGCGCCATCGCCTCGTCGTCGTCGAGGTAGACCGTGGCCCAGATCCGTTCCGGGTCCAGCCCGTAGCCGCCCTGCTCGACGCTGCCCGTCAGCAGCGTCCATGCCAGCTCGATCGCGCCGCGCTTGAAGTAGTCGCCGAACGAGAAGTTGCCGGCCATCTGGAAGAAGGTGTTGTGGCGGGTGGTGATGCCCACCTCGTCGATGTCGGGGGTGCGGA
>CAYNJD010000391.1:0-3032 GCA_964397355.1 uncultured Mycobacterium sp.
GCCTCCAGCGGGCCGAACCGCTGCTCGCCGGGCGAGCCCTTGTCGCGCAGCTGGATGACGTCGACCCCGCCGGCCAGTGCGGCGTCGGCGAACGCGGCCAGGTCACCGTGTTCCCGGCGGGCGTCGGTGCACAGGTACAGCCGTGCTCGGCCAAGACGGGTCAGACGGTCGGAGCGTTTGTGCACACCGCGACGCTAGCGGCTAGCTTGGTGTGTTGACACGCGGGTCGAAGGGAGCAACGCATGCCCGGACCCTCACTCGGTTCGCTGGCCGTGATCGGCGGCGGCGTCATCGGGCTGGCGGTGGCCCGGCAAGCCGCCCGGGCCGGGTGGACGGTACGCGTGCACCGCACCGGTGAGCACGGCGCCTCCTGGGTGGCCGGCGGCATGCTGGCCCCGCACAGCGAGGGCTGGCCGGGCGAGGACGCCCAGCTGCGGCTGGGGCTGCGCTCGCTGGAGCTGTGGCACGACTTCCTGGCTCAGCTGCCGGCCGGTGTGATCACGGCACGCGAGTCACTGGTGGTGGCCGCCGATCGGGCCGATGTCGCCGACTTGCGCACCGTCGCCGACTGGCTGTCCGCGCAGGGCCATCCGGTGATCTGGGAGTCGGCTGCCCGTGACGTCGAGCCGCTGCTGGCCGTCGGCGTCCGGCACGGCTTCCGGGCGCCCACCGAACTGGCGGTCGACAACCGGGCGGTGGTCACCGCGCTGGCCGCGGCCTGCGAGGAGCTCGGCGTGACGTGGGCGCCGGCCGTGACTGACCTCGCCGAGGTGGCGGCCGAGCAGGTGGTGATCGCCAACGGCATCGACGCCCCGGCGCTGTGGCCCGGCCTGCCGATCCGGCCGGTCAAGGGTGAGGTGCTGCGGCTGCGCTGGCGCAAAGGCTGCCTGCCCGCGCCGCGACGGGTGATCCGGGCCCGGGTGCACGGCCGGCAGGTCTATCTGGTGCCGCGCGCCGACGGCGTGGTGGTGGGGGCGACCCAGTACGAGCATGGCCGTGACACCGCCCCGGTGGTGTCGGGGGTGCGCGATCTGCTCGACGACGCGTGCGCGCTGGTGCCGGCGCTGGGGGAGTACGAGCTGGCCGAGTGCGCGGCCGGCCTGCGGCCGATGACGCCGGACAACCTGCCACTGGTGCACCGGCTCGACGAGCGGACCTGCGTTGCCGCCGGGCACGGCCGCAATGGCTTTCTGCTGGCCCCGTGGACCGCCGAACAGGTTGTGTCCGAACTACTTCCGGTTGGAGTGTAACAATGATCATCCGCGGCGTCGACGATGCAGAGCGAAGCGATGAGGAGGAGCGGCGCATGATCATCAACGTCAACGAGAAACAGGTCGAAGTCGCCGAGGCGACAACCGTCGCGGCGCTGCTGGCTTCGATGGGCTATCCGGAACGGGGCATCGCGGTGGCGATGGATCAGGCGGTTCTGCCGAAATCACGGTGGGCCACCGCGCTTTCCGACGGTGCCCGGCTCGAGGTGGTGACGGCGGTGCAGGGTGGTTGACGACGCGAAGCTGACCATCGCCGGGCGGGAGTTCAGCTCCCGGCTCATCATGGGAACCGGTGGGGCGCAGAGCCTGGCGGTGCTCGAAGACGCGCTGGTGGCGTCCGGCACCGAGCTCACCACGGTCGCGATGCGCCGGGTGGACGCCGAGGGCGGCACCGGCATGCTGGACCTGCTGAGCCGGCTGGGCATCACGCCGCTGCCCAACACCGCCGGCTGCCGCAGCGCCGCCGAGGCGGTGCTGACCGCGCAGTTGGCGCGTGAGGCGCTGGGTACCGAGTGGGTCAAGCTGGAGGTGATCGGCGACGAACGCACCTTGCTGCCAGATGCCGTCGAATTGGTCCGCGCCGCAGAGCAATTGGTCGACGACGGGTTCGTGGTGCTGCCCTATACCAACGACGACCCGGTGCTGGCCCGCCGGCTGGAGGACGCTGGCTGCGCGGCGGTGATGCCGCTGGGTTCGCCGATCGGCACCGGGCTGGGCATCGCCAACCCGCACAGCATCGAGATGATCGTCGCCGCCGCCGGGGTCCCGGTGGTGCTCGACGCGGGGATCGGCACCGCCAGCGACGCCGCGCTGGCGATGGAACTCGGTTGCGACGCAGTGCTGTTGGCCACCGCGGTCACCCGGGCAGCCGACCCGGCGGCGATGGCCGCGGCCATGGCGGGTGCGGTCAGTGCCGGATACCTGGCGCGGCGCGCCGGGCGCATTCCGAAGCGATTCTGGGCGCAGGCCTCCAGCCCGGAACTGTGATCTCCGGTGTGAGTCGCTATGTGGCCCTGGGCAGTTCGATGGCGGCCGGGCCCGGTATCCGGCCCGGTGTGGCCGGCGCCCCGTTCGCGGCGGGACGATCGACGCGCAACTATCCGCATCTGGTAGCACACGCGCTGGACCTCGACCTCGTCGACGTCACGTTCTCCGGGGCGACGACAGCGCACCTGCTGACCGACCGACAGCACGACGCAGCGCCACAGATCGAGGCACTGGACGGCAGTGAGACGCTGGTGACCGTCACCATCGGGGGCAACGACGTCGGCTATGTGCCGCTGCTGATGGCGGCGGCGCTGCTGCCCCGGGCCGCCCGGCTGGTGCCGGCGGTCGGCGCGCTGTTCGACCGCGACCAGCGTCAGCGGGCTCTCGATGAGGTCGAAGCGGCGCTGAGTCGGGTCGGCGCCGCGGTACGCAGCCGGGCGCCGCGGGCACGGGTGATCTTTGTCGACTACCTGACGCTGCTACCACCGGCCGGCACTGCGGCCGGGCGGCTGCCGCAGCACGTCGTCGAGCTGGCCCGCCACATCGCGGCCGAGTTGGAGCAGCACACCGCCGCCGCTGCGGCGGAGACGGGCTGTGAGATCGTGCGCGCCGGTCAGGCCAGCCGCGAACATCACCCGTGGTCCGCGCGGCCCTGGACGATGGGAGCGGGTCTGCCGCTGCCCTGGCGGCCGTGGCCGTTTCACCCCAACGCCGCCGGGATGGTCGCGGTCGCCGAGCTGGTGGTCGCGCAGTGGGATGCGCGCGGGGGTTAAG
>CAYNJD010000392.1:0-3018 GCA_964397355.1 uncultured Mycobacterium sp.
GATTTCCCGACCGGCCCGGCCTACTACCTGATGGGGTTCGACATCGCGATGTTCACCCCGCTGTTCGTGATGAGCAGGGTGGTCGGGTGGACCGCGCACGTCATCGAACAGACCGCGGCCAACGCGCTGATCCGCCCGCTGAGTGCCTACTCCGGCCGGTCGCAGCGCGCGCTCGACGCCGGCTGAGCCCGACGGGCGCTACCATCCGGGGAATGTCACAACTGTTCCCCGATTACCGCCCGCGCTGGGAGACCGACCAGCATCGCGAACTGCGCAAGCACGCCGCGGAGTTCCTGCGCAAGGAGGCCACTCCGCATCAGGAACGCTGGGTCGCCCAGCATGGCGTGGACCGGGAGTTCTGGAACAAGGCCGGCGACGCCGGGCTGCTGGGCCTGGACCTGCCCGAGGAGTTCGGCGGCGCCGGCGGCGACTACGCCATGCACGCGGTGGTGCAGGAGGAGTTGGTCTACGCCCACGACCAGTGCTTCGGCTTCTCGGTGCACTCACCGATCGTGGCGCACTACCTGTATGCCTACGGCAACGACGAACAACGGAAACGCTGGCTGCCCAAGGTCATCAGCGGTGAGGCGGTGCTGGCCATCGCGATGACCGAACCCGGCACCGGGTCGGATCTGCAGTCGGTGCGCACCACCGCGGTGCGCGACGGCGATCACTACGTCATCAACGGGTCGAAGACCTTCATCTCCAACGGCACCCACTGCGACCTGCTGGTGATCGTCGCCAAGACCGACCCCTCGCAGGGCGCCGCCGGGGTGTCGCTGATCGTCGCCGAGACCGACGGGCTGGCGGGCTTCGAACGCGGCCGGGTGCTGCAAAAGATCGGCCAGCACGGTCAGGACACCCGGGAACTGTTCTTCACCGACATGCGGGTGCCGGTCGCCAACCTGCTCGGCGACAAGGAGGGCCTGGGCTTCTACCAGCTGATGGAACAGCTGGCCCGGGAGCGGCTGATCATCGGCACGCTGTGTGCGGCGCTGGCCGAGGCCGCGGTGCTGGAGGCGATCAAGTACTCGCGAGAGCGCGAGGCGTTCGGCCGGCCGATCGGCAACTTCCAGCACACCAAATTCGTGCTGGCCGAATGCAAGACCGAAACGCTGGCGATCAAAACGCTGGTGGACTACGCCATCAGTCAGTACGTCGAGGGCAAGAACGACCCGGCGACCGCGTCGATGGCTAAGCTGTTCGCCGCCGAGAAGTCCGATCAGGTTGTCGACAAGTGCCTGCAGATCTTCGGCGGATACGGCTACATGGCCGAGTACCCGATCGCCAACATGTACACCGGCTCGCGGGTGAACCGGATCTACGGCGGCACCAGCGAGATCATGAAGGAGATCATCAGCCGCTCACTGTGAGCCGGTTTCGCCGCAGGAATCTAGAACACGTTCTAGTCTGACGGTCATGGGATTCCTCAAACCCGAACTGCCCGTTGTCGACTTCGCCGAATGGAGCAAGGGCAGCCGCAGCCAGAAGATCCGCCCGATGGCCCGGCACTGGGCCGAGGTGGGCTTCGGTACGCCGGTGGTGCTGCACCTGTTCTACGTGGTCAAGATCGCGCTCTACGTCCTGGGCGCCTGGCTGGTGGTGCTCTCCACCGCGGGTGTGGACGGCTTCACCCGGGTCGCGCACTGGTGGAGCGAGCCGATCGTGTTCGAGAAGGTCGTGCTCTACACCATGGCCTTCGAGGTGATCGGATTGGGCTGTGGATTCGGGCCGCTGAACAACCGGTTCTTCCCGCCGATGGGATCGATCCTGTACTGGTTGCGCCCGAACACCATCCGGCTGCCGCCGTGGCCGCGGCGTATCCCGCTGACCGCCGGCACCAACCGCACCCCGCTGGACATCGCGCTCTACGCCGGCTTGCTGGTGATGATCGTGTTCGCGCTGTTCTCCGACGGCACCGGGCGGATCCCGCAACTGCACACCGACGTCGGAGTGCTGCCGCACTGGCAGGTGGGGACGATTCTGGCGCTGCTGGCGGTGATCGGGCTGCGCGACAAGGTGATCTTTCTGGCCGCCCGCGGCGAGGTGTACGCGCCGTTGACGGCGGCGTTCCTGCTGGGCGGCGCCGACAGCATCATCGCCGCCAAGGCGACCTTCATGGTGATCTGGCTGGGTGCCGCGACGTCGAAACTCAACCGGCACTTCCCGTTCGTGATCTCGACGATGATGAGCAACAACCCGCTGATACGGCCGAAGGCGCTCAAGCGCCGGTTCTTCCGCGACTTCCCCGATGATCTGCGACCCGGCCGGCCGTCGATGGCGCTGGCGCACCTGAGCACGCTGATCGAGATGTGCGTGCCGCTGGTGCTGTTCTTCTCCCACGGCGGGCTGCCGACGGCGATCGCGGCCTTCGTCATGGTCTGTTTCCATCTGGGCATCCTGGCGGCCATCCCGATGGGGGTGCCGCTGGAGTGGAACGTGTTCATGATCTTCGGCGTGCTGACACTGTTCGTCGCGCACGCCGACCTCGGGTTGTCGGATGTGACCAACCCGCTGGCGGTGGCGCTGTTGTTCGGTGTCAGTGCGGGCACGGTCGTGCTGGGAAACTTGTTCCCGCGCAAGGTCTCATTCCTGGCCGGGATGCGCTACTACGCCGGCAACTGGGACACCACGCTGTGGTGCCTGAAAGCCTCCGCCGAGGAGAAGATCGCGCGCGGCATCGTCGCGATCGCCAGCATGCCGGCCGCGCAGTTGGAGCGCTTCTACGGCAGCGCCGAAGCCGCGCAGATTCCCATCTATATGGGATATGCGTTCCGGGGCTTCAACACCCACGGCCGAGCGCTGTTCACGCTGGCGCACCGGGCGATGGCCGGCGAGGACGAGAACGACTACACCCTGACCGACGGGGAGCGGATTTGTTCGACGGCGGTCGGCTGGAACTTCGGCGACGGTCATATGACCAACGAGCAGCTGATCGAGGCGCTGCAGCAGCGCTGCGGATTCGAGCCGGGGGAGGTGCGGGTGGTGATCCTCGACGCGCAGCCGATCCACCGGCAG
>CAYNJD010000393.1:0-3018 GCA_964397355.1 uncultured Mycobacterium sp.
CCAGTTGAACGACGGCGAGCAGTTGTAGGCCAGCATCTGGTCGGGGAACTCGGCCTTGACGCCCTCGGCGAACTTGCGCGCCAGCTCCAGGTCGGGGGTGCCGGTCTCCATCCAGATCAGGTCGGCGTAGGGGGCGTAGGCCTTGGCCCGGGCGATGCACGGCTCCAGGCCGTTGCGCACCCGGTAGAAGCCCTCGGCGGTCCGGTCGCCGGTGATGAACGGCCGGTCGCGCTCGTCGACGTCGGAGGTGATCAGCGTGGCGGCCTCGGCGTCGGTGCGGGCGATCACCACCGTGGGCACGTCGGCGACGTCAGCGGCCAGCCGGGCCGAGGTCAGGGTGCGGATGTGCTGCTGGGTGGGGATCAGCACCTTGCCGCCCAGGTGGCCGCACTTCTTCTCCGAGGCCAGCTGGTCCTCCCAGTGCGAGCCCGCCACACCGGCGGCGATCATCGCCTTCTGCAGCTCGTAGACGTTGAGCGCGCCACCGAAGCCGGCCTCGCCGTCGGCCACGATCGGGGCCAGCCAGTTGTCCACCGAGGTGTCGCCCTCGACCTTGGCGATCTCGTCGGCGCGCAGCAGCGCGTTGTTGATGCGGCGCACCACCTGCGGCACCGAGTTGGCCGGGTACAGGCTCTGGTCGGGGTAGGTGTGGCCGGACAGGTTCGCGTCACCGGCGACCTGCCAGCCGGACAGGTAGATGGCCTTCAGGCCGGCCCGGACCTGCTGCACGGCCATGTTGCCGGTCAGCGCACCGAGGGCGTTGATGTAGTCCAGGTCGTGCAGCTGCTCCCAGAGCACCTCGGCGCCGCGGCGGGCCAGGGTGTGCTCCTCGACGACGTGGCCCTGCAGCGCGACGACGTCGGCGGCGGAGTAGGTGCGGGTGACGCCCTTCCAGCGCGGGTTGTGGTCCCAGTCGTGCTGGATCTGCTCGGGGCTCTTCGGCGTGCCAACGGTCGACATGGCGGCTCCTTCGTGTTCTCGCGATTCGCCGGGCCGCTTAAAACTGCCAACACCCCGGCGGATTCACTGGTGTGTTAACGCGACCTTGGCACAACACATCAGGGCAGGTCCACCGGTTTTTGTTGCCAAGTTTGGTAAAACAGTACGCCCGTTATGCGAAGTTTGCGAAGGTTTTGCCGAACACCCTGTCGCGTCGTCGGCCGATCAAGCTACCGGCGGGTAACTTATTTCCACAGGTCAACGCCGGTTTTAGCAGTACGACCGTACTGACTAGAACGTGTTACAGCGGGAAGATCGCGGCGAGGGCTTTGACGTCTTCGCCCACCATGTATGTGAGCGTTCTAACAGTGCGATCGGCCAGTGCGGAACCGAATCGGTCGGTCGATCCGGCCGGGTGGACGTGCGAGACGATCTCTAGTTTGTCCCCCAGCGCGACCGCGGCGTCGTGCTCCAGGGTGACCCGCAGCGGCGCCGCGAGCAGTTCCGGGTAGCTCGACAGGTAGTCCTCGACCACGCTCCAGTACACCGAGTTGTTCATGTGGTCGAACAGGTCGATGTCGGTGAACCGGACCGGGTACTCGTGGATCTCGGCCGCGTCCTCGCGGCCGCCGGCCTTCAAGTACGCCTTCCACCGCAGCCGGTCGACGCTGGTGGTGCGTTTCAGCCCGGCCAGGAAGTCCTCGGAGATCCGCGCCGGGCCCTGCGTCTCACGGTTGATGTTGATCCAGAACGCCTCGGATTCGATGAGACCGCCGCTGCGCCTGCCGTCGATGCGGACCCGCATCTCACACCAGCGATTGGAGGTACCCGAACACCAGCGCCGCACCCGCAGCATGTCCTGGAACTCGATCGGTGCGATCAGGTCCATCATGGTGCGCCGGACGATCCACAGCGGATGGGTGGCTTCATACCCCATCTCCCGCAGCTGATCCTGGCCGATGTCCTGGATGTGCCGGGCCGCCGCGTCCATCCGGAGCCGCCCCCGGCGGTCGATGTCGGCGACCCGCAGCGGCCACTGCCGGTCGAACACGTCCGGATGCGGATCCGGCACCGGCATCAAATTCTTGGCCAGCCCGGTCGGCTCATCTGTCTGCTGCATCGCTGCTCCCGTAGCTTTTTACCTGAGCGATCATGCCATGCGAAGAATGCGAATGCCGCCTTCGCAGCAGGTAGGGTCGGTTCCGTGGCCAAGACCTACGTCGGCTCCCGGGTGCGGCAACTGCGCAGCGAGCGCGGCTTCAGCCAGGCCGCGCTGGCGCAGATGCTGGACATCTCCCCGAGTTACCTCAACCAGATCGAACACGACGTTCGGCCGCTGACGGTGGCGGTGCTGCTGCGGATCACCGAGGTGTTCGGGGTGGACGCCACCTTCTTCGCCTCCCAGGACGACACCCGGCTGGTCGCCGAACTGCGCGAGGTCACCATGGACCGCGACCTGGACGTCGACGTGGCACTGACCGAGGTAGCCGAAATGGTCAGTGCCCACCCCAGACTGGCCCGGGCGATGGTCAACCTGCACCGCCGCTACCGGATCACCACGGCCCAGCTGGCGGCGGCCACCGAGGAGCGCTACTCCGACGGCAGCGGCACCGGCGCGATCACCATGCCGCACGAGGAAGTCCGGGACTACTTCTACCAGCGGCAGAACTACCTGCACGAACTCGACACCGCCGCTGAGGATTTGGCCACCCGGATGCGGCGACATCAGGGCGAGCTGGCCGTCGAGCTGGCCAACCGGCTCACCGAGGTGCACGGCGTGCACATCAACCGCCGCATCGATCTGGGTGAGACGGTGCTGCACCGCTACGACGCGGCGACCCGGACACTGGACATGGGCCACCACCTGTCGTGGGGGCAGCGGGTGTTCAAGATGGCCGCCGAGCTGGCCTACCTGGAATTCGACGACCAGATCTCCGCGCTGGTCGAGGAGGGCAAGTTCACCTCCAAGGACTCGCGCACGCTGGCCAGGCTGGGGCTGGCGAACTACTTCGCGGCGGCGGTGGTGCTGCCCTACGGGCAGTTCCACGACAGCGCCGAGACGTTCCGCTACGACATCGA
>CAYNJD010000394.1:0-3011 GCA_964397355.1 uncultured Mycobacterium sp.
GTCGACTGCCTGTGGCTGCCGCCGTTCTACGATTCGCCGCTGCGCGACGGCGGCTACGACATCCGGGACTTCTACCGGGTGTTGCCGGAGTTCGGCACGGTCGATGACTTCGTCGAACTGCTCGACGCCGCGCACCGGCGCGGCATCCGGATCATCACCGACCTGGTGATGAACCACACCTCCGAGAGCCACCCCTGGTTTCAGCAGTCGCGGCACGAGCCGGATGGCCCATACGGGGACTACTACGTGTGGAGTGACAGCAGCGAACGCTACCCCGACGCCCGGATCATCTTCGTCGACACCGAGGAGTCCAACTGGACGTTCGATCCGGTTCGCCGCCAGTTCTATTGGCACCGGTTCTTCTCCCACCAACCCGACCTGAACTACGAGAATCCGGCGGTGCAAGAGGCGATGATCGATGTGCTGCGGTTCTGGCTGAACCTCGGCATCGACGGCTTTCGGTTGGACGCGGTGCCCTACCTGTTCGAGCGGGAGGGAACCAACTGCGAAAACCTGCCGGAGACACACGATTTCCTCAAACGCTGCCGCAAGGTGGTCGACGACGAGTTCCCGGGCAGGGTGCTGCTGGCCGAGGCCAACCAATGGCCCACCGACGTGGTCGAGTACTTCGGCGATCCCGCCACCGGCGGGGATGAGTGCCACATGGCGTTCCACTTCCCGCTGATGCCGCGCATCTTCATGGCGGTGCGCCGGGAGTCACGGTTCCCGATCTCGGAGATCCTGGCGCAGACGCCGCCGATCCCCGACCTGGCGCAGTGGGGCATCTTCCTGCGCAACCACGACGAGCTGACACTGGAGATGGTCACCGACGACGAGCGCGACTACATGTACGCCGAATACGCCAAAGATCCGCGGATGAAGGCCAATGTGGGGATCCGGCGCCGGCTGGCGCCGCTGCTGGACAACGACCGCAACCAGATCGAGTTGTTCACCGCGCTGTTGCTGTCGCTACCGGGCTCGCCCATCCTCTACTACGGTGACGAGATCGGAATGGGTGACATCATCTGGCTGGGCGACCGCGACGCGGTGCGCACCCCGATGCAGTGGACACCCGACCGCAACGCCGGTTTCTCCACCGCGAACCCCGGCCGGCTGTACCTGCCACCGATTCAGGACGCGGTCTACGGCCATCAATCGGTCAACGTCGAAGCACAACGCGACACCTCGACGTCGTTGCTCAACTGGACCCGCACCATGCTCGCCATTCGGCGCCGCTACGACGCGTTCGCGCTGGGCGGCTTCCGGGAATTGGGCGGGTCCAATCCGTCGGTGCTGGCGTACGTGCGCGAGATATCGGGCGGCGATGGCCGCGTCCAGGGGGATACGGTCTTGTGCGTCAACAATCTGTCGCGGTTTCCCCAGCCGATCGAGTTGAATCTGCAGCACTGGGACGGCCACGTGCCGGTGGAGCTGACCGGGTCCGTGGAGTTTCCGGCAATCGGAAAACTCCCGTACCTGCTCACGCTGCCCGGACATGGCTTCTACTGGTTTCAGCTGTGCGAACCGAAGGAGGACCTGTCATGACTGGTGGCACCGGCGAACCGGCGGGCCTGCCGTGGGACGAATGGCTGGTGACCCGGCGCTGGTACGCAGGGCGTAACCGACAGTTGTCCAGCGCAGACCCGGTCCTGGCGGTGAAGCTGGGTGACGGCCTGGAACTGGTGCTGCTCGACGTCGCCTACGCCGAGGGCCCCACCGAGTGTTACCAGGTGCTGGTCAGCTGGGACGTCGAACTCGCACCGGAGTACGCCGAACTCGCGATGATCGGATCCAGCGGCGGGCACACCGCCTATGACGCGTTGTACGACCCCGCGGCAACCCGGCAGTTGCTGTCGCTGATCGAGACGTCGGCCAGCCGCGGCGACGTCACATTCACGCCGGAGGAGGGGGTGTCGCTGCCCGCCGGGGCGGATTCGCGGGTATCGGAAGCCGAGCAGAGCAACACCAGCGTGATCTTCGAGGAGGAAGTGGTCCTCAAGGTTTTCCGGCGGCTGCGAGGCGGCATCAATCCCGACATCGAGTTGAACGCGGCGCTGGGCCGGGCGAACAACCCACACGTGCCGCGCCTGTTGGGCTCCTATGCGATCGAGTTGCCCGGCGACTCCGGTGAGGTGCCGTATTCGCTGGGCATGGTGAGCGAGTACGCGGTGAACTCGGCCGAGGGTTGGGCGATGGCGACCGCCAGTGTGCGGGACCTGTTCGCCGAAGCCGATCTTTACGCCTACGAGGTGGGCGGCGACTTCGCCGGTGAGTCCTACCGCCTCGGTGAGGCCGTCGCGTCGGTGCACCAGACGCTTGCCGAGCGCCTGGGGACCTCGCAGCAGGTCTTCCCCGCCGAGGCGCTGTTGTCGCGGTTGTCGGAGACAGCGGCGACGGTGCCGGAAGTCCGCCCGCACGTGGCCGCCATCCAAGAGCGCTTCGCAGCGCTGGCCGGCGAGACGATCACGGTGCAGCGGGTCCACGGCGACCTGCATCTGGGCCAGGTGCTGCGCACCCCCAACGGTTGGCTGCTGATCGATTTCGAAGGCGAGCCCGGCGCGCCGCTGTCGGAACGCCGGAGTCCGGACTCGCCGTTGCGGGATGTCGCGGGCATGCTGCGGTCCTACGAGTACGCCGCGTACGGAAAGCTGGCCGACCTGTCACCGGACGGCCAGGACCGGCAGTTGGCCACCCGGGCACGCGAATGGCTGGACCGCTGCCACGGCGCCTTCTGCGACGGCTATGCGGCGGCATCCGGCGCCGACCCCCGGGACTCAGCGGCGCTGCTGGCCGCCTACGAAGTCGACAAAGCGGTCTATGAGGCCGGCTACGAAGCCCGGCACCGGCCCGCCTGGCTGCCGATCCCGCTGCGGGCACTGACTCGGCTGACCGCAGCCTGAGCAGCGTCACTCGACGGGTTCGAGCCACAGCGCCGATAGCGGCGGGAGCACCAGCACGGCCGAGGCCGGACGGCCGTGCCAGGGCTCGTCGGTGGCGTCCACGCCGCCCAG
>CAYNJD010000395.1:0-2996 GCA_964397355.1 uncultured Mycobacterium sp.
CAACCGCGCCCAGTGGGACGAGGGCCTGCGCTGTGTGCGCCAGTTCAACGACCTGTTGCGGGTGCTGCCCCCGACACCGCGCCGCGAGCCGGCCGACGCCGCCGCCGGTGCGGCCAAGCCCGCAGCCCGGCGCAACGGGCAGCCCAGCCGCCCGCTGGGCTCGGGCGCTGCCGCGGAGCCGTCGGAGGACAGCTCGGCCGAGCAGGCCCCGTCCCGGGCGTCCACCCCGCCGCTGGGCAGCAACGCCCCGGCCGCCGAGCCGCGGCCGCGGCGCCGGACACGCGACGAGTCGTCGAACATGCTGCACGCCCCGGCGGGGCGCAACGGTCGGCAGACCGCGCACTATCAGCGCTGACAGCGGCCGCTACGCTGTCGGTCATGCCACGCCCCGCTAGAGCCACGGCCCTGGTCACCGGGCCCACCTCCGGACTTGGCGCCGGGTACGCGCGCCGCTACGCCGCCGACGGCTACGACCTGGTCCTGGTGGCCCGCGACGCCGAGCGGCTGGACGAGCTGGCGGCCGAACTGCGGGGCACCCACGGCTGTGACGTCGAGGTGCTGCCGGCCGACCTGGCCGACGCCGACGGTCGGGCCAAAGTAGCCGAGCGGCTGGGCGCCGGGGTGCGGGTGTTGGTGAACAACGCCGGTTTCGGCACCTCCGGTGAGTTCTGGACCGCCGACCCGGCCCTGCTGCAGTCGCAGTTGGACGTCAACGTCACCGCGGTGATGCAGCTGACCCGGGCCGCGCTGCCCGCGATGATCGACGCCGGAACGGGCACCGTCGTCAACGTGGCCAGCGTCGCCGGGCTGCTGTCCGGGCGGGGCTCGACGTATTCGGCGTCCAAGGCCTGGGTGGTGTCGTTCACCGAGGGTCTGGCCGGCGGGCTTGCCGGGACCGGGGTGGGCATCCACGTGGTCTGCCCGGGCTATGTGCACACCGAATTCCACGAGCGCGCCGGCATCGACATGGCCACACTGCCGTCGTTCATGTGGATGGAGGTCGACGACGTCGTCGCGGCCAGCCTGGCCGACATCGCCCGCGGCGATGTGATCAGCGTCCCGGGGTTGCAGTACAAGACGATCACCACGGTGAGCCGGATGATTCCGCGCGGGCTGTCGCGGACGCTGACCAACACCTTCGGGCGGGGCCGTGGCCGCACTTGACGGCGACGAGCGCGACGAATTGGCCGCGCTGGTACGCGAACTGTCGGTGGTGCACGGCCGGGTGACACTGTCCTCCGGCAAAGAGGCCGACTACTACGTCGACCTGCGCCGCTCCACCCTGCACCACCGGGCCGGCGCCCTGATCGGCCGGCTGGTCCGCCGGCTCACCGACGACTGGGACTATGTCGCGGTGGGCGGACTGACCCTGGGCGCGGACCCGGTGGCCACGGCCGTCATGCACGCGCCGGGCCGGCCGATCGACGCGTTCGTGGTGCGCAAGTCGGTGAAAACCCATGGCATGCAACGTCTTATCGAAGGAGCCGACGTCGCGGGCAAGGCGGTACTGGTAGTCGAGGACACCAGCACCACCGGCGGGTCGGCGCTGACCGCGGTGCGCGCGGTGCGCCAGGCCGGCGGGCACGTCGTCGGCGTGGCCACCGTGGTGGACCGCGCCACCGGTGCGGCGGAGGCCATCGAGGCCGAGGGCGTGCCGTACCGCAGCGTGCTCGGCCTGGCCGAGCTGGGACTGGACTGAGCCCCGGGGCAGGTTGTGCGGACTCTGATCGCGGCGTTGCTGGCATTGGCCGTGGCGTGCGTGTCGGCGTGCTCGGGTGACGACGCGTCCGGCCCCTATGGCGCCCAGAGCGCCAAGATCGGTGAGGCGCTCACGCTGCTGGGCTGGGACATGACACTGACCAACCTGCGCTGGGAGGTCGATCACGTGCTGATCGACGTCAAGGCCCGGGCCGCCGATCCCGGCCACGCCGCCCCCGGCGACCTGCGGTTCGGGGTGTACGGCACCCCGGCGCACCCGGTCGAGGCCACCGGCCTGGGCAGCTGCGATGCGCTGGGGGAGCTGACGCCGAGCCCGCTGTCGGAGGCCGAACCCGACCGGCTGACCGGCACGGTGTGCATCGGTCCGCTCAAGGAACGCAGTGCGGTGCGCGGCATCTACGCCTACTCGCCGAACGACCGGATCAAGGACACCACCGTGGCCTACGGCGCCGCATTCCCGGTCGGGCTGCCGCCGGTCAACCCCTACGACACCGGTCTGGTGCTCACCGCGCAGGGCGTGGCGGCATACCGCGCCGACGGCGTGCCGCTGGCTCCGACCGCGCTCGGCGATCCGAAAGCGTTCTCCGGCAACGGCTACATGGTGATCAGCCTGTCCGCCGACGCGGTCGCCTCGCAATACCGGGACGACGCGGAAGCACGCGGCGGGCCGCTGATGCTGATCGCCGGGCCGGCCACACCGATGCGCGGGCTGGGCCCGGATTGCCTGGCCTACGGGTCGTCGGTGCTGATCCTGCCGGAGGCGTCGCTGAACTCAGTGCATGTACCGACGTCGTTGTGCACACACGGAGAGATCAACGCCGCGGTGCTCTACGCGTCGGTGTCGGTGGTGGGTACGCACGCGGCGGTATGGACCACGTCGTGACCGCGCCGCCCGACGAGCCCGGCCCCACCGAGTGGTTCGCACCGGCCAACGGGGTCGGGCCGTGGCCCGGTGAGCCGCCGTCCGATCCGCGCTACGACCCGGAGCTGCTGCGCGACGGTGACACTCGCAATGTCGTTGATGCCTACCGGTATTGGAGCCGTGAGGCGATCATCGCCGACATCGACCGCCGTCGGCACGCGCTGCACGTGGCGATCGAGAACTTCGGGCACGACGCCAACATCGGCTCGGTGGTGCGCACCGCCAACGCCTTCGCGGTGCACACCGTGCACATCGTCGGCCGGCGGCGCTGGAACCGGCGCGGCGCCATGGTCACCGACCGCTACCAGCGGCTGTGTCACCACGACGATGTGGCCGGGTTGCTGGACTTCGCCGC
>CAYNJD010000396.1:0-2972 GCA_964397355.1 uncultured Mycobacterium sp.
CGCCGGTTCCGAGACGGGCGAAGCGGCCGACACGCCCGAGGCACCCAGCGGCACCTCCGGCACTGCTGGCACTCCCGGCGGCGACGGCGCCACGCCCAAGCCGAGCGACGACAGCAGCGACAACTAGCGCGACAGCCGAAAGCCCGCCCTATCGGCGGGTTTTCCGCTGCGTCCTCCCGTCGAAAGTCATCCGGCGGCAGCAGTTTCGCCTGGACGTTGGATGGCCCTCACGCCTCGCCGTCGGCTAGCTTGCGCGTCTCGTCGATCGACTTGGGCGGGCTGGCATGCCCCTCCCGGTCATAGCCGTCGGCGGCCACCAGCAAGGCATCCCACCACCGGAGGTACTGCGCAGCGGGGTGGTGATTGGTTTTGTCCGACTCCAGCTAACGACTACGGGCCCAACCTTGGCGTTGGGAGTCCCCACTTTCTCCCCGCCGACCCTGAGACAAGGCCAAGGTTATTGACGCGGTCGACTATACGGATAACGCCATCTCGAGCACGAAGACTTACTTGACAAATTTCGTAAAACCTGTAGACGACCTGTATTTCGCGGAGTAGGGTCCGAGTATTACCGACTAGTAACCATCTGACTAGCCAGGTGTACGCCGCAAGAAAGCTGAGAGACCCGGAGGCGCTGCAGATGAATCGTCGTATCTCGTTAGCTACCGTCGCCGCAGCGGCTGGAGGCCTGCTGAGCGCTGCCTTCCTGCAGGCGGCCGTCGCGGTCTCCGACACCGGTGACACCGACACTTTCGTCGGCTTCACTGTCGGTGACCTGACCTTCAATGACCCGGTGGCGACCTTCCTGGGTACGACAACTCCCGGGTATCAGGCGCTCGACCCGCTGTTCGCCAATGCGCCGTTGTTGTCCCTTGGCACCGACGACGCCCTCATCGTCTCGTTGGGATCCCAGGGATTCACCGTCGAAGACAGTGACGGCACGACGCTGGGCACCATTGCAACATCGGTGAACGTCCAGAACCTGTTGGGGATCAACTCAGCGCAGTTCACCGTCACCGACGCCGACGCGGCCGACGGTCTTACTTCAGCTGAAGCCGCTGAGCTGCCGGTGGCCGGCACGGTCTACAGCATCACCAACATCGGTGGCGGCTTCGCCAATGTCTACGCAGCCGTCCCGAACGCAGACGGCACCGGGGCCGCCACCATCACCGACACGCTCGTGACACCGTTCGGCAACTTCGACCTGCCGACCTCGTTTGACGCGATCGCACCGCTGGACGGTGGGGCGCCGTTCGAAGCCCTCGGCGCCGCGTCGGGTGTCGACGGCGTCAGCGACAACGCGTTCACCATCGGCGACACCACCTTCGACCCCGGCAGCGACGGGTTCAACCCGGTGACCTACAGCCTGGGCGGGATCGCGCCGCTGCTAAGGATCGGGGCAGGCACGGTCAGCTTGAGCGCCACCCTTCCACCGCCGGCCAGCCAGGAGTTCGAGGTGTACACCGACGGAACCGACGCCGGCACCGTCTACGGTTCCGTCGACGCCTCGGACATTTTGGGCATCGACAGCACGCAGTTCACCGTGCAGGCCGTCACTCCGACCAGCGATGTCGTCGCGAACGCGCTGTCCAACAGCGACATCGATTTCAGCAACGCTGACTTCACGGCAAGTGACTTGGCAAATGCCCTGGTCACTGCGCCCTTCGGCGAGGTGGTCTCCGAACCGGCTTACATGCCGCTGGACTTCACCGGGGGTGTCACCGCCCGTGAAGTGACCACGCAGCTCGGCCGCAACGAGTTCGAGCTCGGCGACAGCGGCATCAGTACCAGCGACATCGCCAGCGCGTTGGACACGGTCAGCACCGCGGACCTACCGACGGACGGCACCGTCTACAGCGTCACCGACCTCGGCGGTGGCTTCGCGAACGTCTACCAGGCGATCCCGGGCACCGACGGTGGCGCGGCGACGATCAGCGACACCTTCGTGACGCCGTTCGGCAGCTTCGACGTGCCGACGGCGTATGACGCCACCGCGCCGTTGGACCCGGCGGCGCCGCTGGGCGCACTGGCCGCGGCGTCGGGCAACGCCGACCTCAGCGACAACGCGTTCACCATCGACGGCACCACCTTCGATCCGGGCGCCGACGGGTTCACCGCGCTGCCCCCGTTGTTCGGTATCGCGCCGCTGCTGGAGATCGCCGGGGCCAACCTGGTGGGCTCTCCGCTGTTCAGCGAACGCGGTGTGGACATCTTCGACAGCAACGGCGACGCTCTCGGCACGGTGAACCTCGGTGAGAACCTGTCGAACATCCTGGGTATCCACACTTCACAGTTCTTCGTCACCGGCGTCGAGGCCGCCGATGGACTCTCCGACGCCCAGACCGCGGAGCTGCCGGTGCAGGGAACGGTTTACAGCATCACCCAAATCGGTGGTTTCACCAACGTCTACGAGGCCATCCCGAATGCCGATGGCACGGCTGCGTCGAGCATCACCGACACGCTGATCACCCCGTTCGGCAGTTACGACCTGTCGTCGCTGTTCGGGGGGATCGACGCCATCGCGCCACTCGACGTCGGCGATGCGGTGGAGGGAGTGAATGCCGGCAGCGGCGCCGCGGCCGACGCACTGGCCAACGGCTTCGACCTGTTCGACCCGAGCACCTGGTTCTGATCAGGTCGGCACCCGCGATACCAACTGGCCCCTTCGGCGATGTGTCGCCGAAGGGGCCAGTGCCGTCGTGTGCTTACCGGTAGCGGTCCGCGATGTGCTGTGCCTCCACGAATCGCAGACCGCCATGAGCAGCACGCGAAGCCCGAAGCTGCCTTGGCATGCCGGATGCCGCGGGGTTATGCGCGGCTCACTGCGGCCGGGCGGACTGCGGCCGATATGATCTGGACCGGCCGTCATACCGTCCGAGGCGCCCCGGACCGATCTCGAACCGGGCCCGAGCCGACCCAGCCAGTAGGGGGAGTCCCGTCGCGTGGGCGAACAATCTTTCGACCCGTCCGTC
>CAYNJD010000397.1:0-2964 GCA_964397355.1 uncultured Mycobacterium sp.
AGAGGGCACAGAATGATTCGTGAACTAGCCGCAGCTGCTTTCGTGGCGGGGGCCGCCGCGGCAGCCGCCGTCAGCGTCGCGCCGGCCGCCGGCGCCTACCCCGGTGACGTGCCGGGCATGGCCGAAGGCGCCCGCCAGGGGGATGCCTGCTTCAGCTGGGAGCGCTTCATCTACGGCCACGGACCCAACGGGCAGGCCCTGGCGTGCCATTTCATCGCCAACCAATGGCCGCCCAAGGACACCGGGTTCTGGCAGATCTCCTATCCGCTCTACGGGGTGCAGGAGATCGGTTCGCCGTGCCCGAACCCGCAGTCGGCCGCGCAGTCGCCGGACGGGTTGCCGCTGCTGTGCCTGGGCGCGCGGGGCTGGCAGCCCGGTATCTACACCGGGGGTATCGGTCCCTACTTCCCGCCCGGGATCGCCCAGCCCGGGTGACCGTGACGTGAGCCCGCCGTGTGGATTCGCCGGACAGCGTTCGTCCAGGCGGGTGCACTAGCTTCGAGCGGGGAAGCGACACGGGGAGGTGCCGGACTTGGCCGGACGCGACAGGGCGACATCCGAACAGTTGGTGATCTTCGGGATAACCGGCGACCTGGCCCGCAAGATGACGTTTCGAGCGCTGTACCGCCTGGAGCGCCGCAAGCTGCTCGACTGCCCGATCCTGGGGGTGGCCAGCGACGACATCACGGTCGATGAGCTGATCACCCGCGCCGGTGAGGCGATCCGGCAGACCGGCGAGCCGTTCGACGACGCGGTGTTCGCGCGGTTGGCGAAGCGGTTGTCCTACCTGCCCGGCGACGTCACCGACAGCGGGCTCTACCAGCAGCTCGCCGATGAGATCGGTACCGACCGGCAGTGCCTGTACTACCTGGAGATGCCGCCGTCGCTGTTCGCCCCGATCGTCGAGAATCTCGGCCGGGCCGGGCTGCTGGGACGCTCGCGGGTGGCGGTGGAGAAGCCATTCGGCCACGATCTGGCCTCCGCCCGTGACCTCAACACAAGGTTGCGCGCGGTGCTGCGCGAGGACCAGATCCTGCGGGTGGACCACTTCCTGGGCAAAGAGCCGGTCGCCGACCTTCAGTGCCTGCGGTTCGCCAACACGACGCTCGCCGAGTTGTGGGACCGGCACAGCATCGCCGAGGTCCACATCACCATGGCCGAGAACTTCGGCGTCGAGGAGCGCGGCAGCTTCTACGACGCCGTCGGCGCGTTGCGGGACGTGGTGCAGAACCACCTGCTGCAGGTGCTGGCGCTGTTCGCGATGGAGCCGCCGGTCGGTCCCGGCGATGACGACCTCAACGACAAGAAGGTCGAGGTGTTCCGGGCGATGCCCGCGGCCGACCCGGCGCACTACGTGCGGGGCCAATACCGCGGCTACACCGGGATCCCGGGCGTTGCCGAGGATTCGCAGACCGAGACGTTCGTCGCCATGCGCCTGCAGATCGAGAACTGGCGATGGGCCGGGGTGCCGATCTTTCTGCGGGCCGGCAAAGCACTGCCCGAACGGGTCACCGAGGTCCGGCTGTTCACCCACCGGGTTCCGGCACTGGCGTTCATGCCGCAACGCGAACGGGCGCAGCGCAATCAGATCGTGTTGCGCATCGACCCCGATCCGGGGATGCGGCTGCAGCTGGTGGCCGAGGACGACGGCGCCTGGCGTGACGTTCACCTCGACTCCTCGTTCGCCCACGATCTGGGGGAACCGATCCGGCCCTATGAGCGGCTGTTGCATGCCGCGATGATCGGTGATCGCCGGCTGTTCGCCCGGGAGGACAGCATCGAGGAGACCTGGCGGATCGTGGCGCCGTTACTGGAGAATCCCGGCCAGCTCCACCCCTACGAGCGCGGCTCGTGGGGACCCGAGGCCGCGCAGGCGCTGGTGCGGGGGCATCGGAGCTGGCAGAAGCCGTGGCTGCCGGAGAGCAGTCCGTCACAGTAAGGAGCACAGCACAACATGCGACTGGGGATGATCGGCCTGGGGCGGATGGGCGCCAACCTCGTTCGGCGGCTGGTCGCCGACGGCCACGAATGCGTGGTCTACGACCACAACCCCGACGCGGTCTCCGCGCTGGCCGGCGAAACCAACACCACCGGGGTCGCCTCGCTGGCCGAGTTGGCGGCGAAACTACCGGCCCCGCGCGTGGTTTGGGTGATGGTGCCGGCCGGGACGATCACCACCGGGGTCATCGAAGAGCTCGCCGGCACACTTTCGGCCGGCGACATCGTGATCGACGGCGGCAACTCCTACTACCGTGACGACATCGCACACGCGAAGTTGCTGTCCGACAAGGGGATTCGACTGTTGGATTGCGGCACCAGCGGCGGGGTGTGGGGGCTGGAGCGCGGTTACTGCCTGATGGTCGGCGGTGAGAAGGACGCGTTCGACCACGCCGAACCGATCTTCGCCACCGTGGCGCCGGGGGTCGATGCCGCACCTCGCACACCGGGCCGTGACGGTGAGGTGTCGCAGGCCGAGAACGGCTACCTGTACTGCGGTCCTTCAGGAGCCGGGCACTTCGTGAAGATGGTCCACAACGGCATCGAGTACGGGATGATGGCCTCGATCGCGGAGGGGCTGAACATCCTGCACCACGCCAACATCGGCAAGCTCGAACAGCAAGGCGACGCCGAGACCGCGCCGCTGAGCCATCCGGAGTTCTACCAGTACGACATCGACATCGAGCAGGTCACCGAGGTGTGGCGACGGGGCAGCGTGATCGGCTCCTGGCTGCTGGACCTGACCGCCAGCGCGTTGCAGAAATCTCCGGCACTGGAGGAATTCGCCGGCCGGGTCTCCGATTCCGGGGAGGGCCGCTGGACCGTCATCGCCGCGATCGACGAGGGGGTGCCCGCCCCGGTGCTCACCACCGCGCTCTACGCGCGGTTCGCCTCGCGTCAGCTGTTCGAGTTCGGCGCCAAGGTGCTCTCGGCGATGCGCAAGCAGTTCGGCGGCCACGACGAGAA
>CAYNJD010000398.1:0-2929 GCA_964397355.1 uncultured Mycobacterium sp.
CGACGAATAGCGGCAGGAAGGCAACCATGCTGTTCATGACGACAACCGATCTTTCGACTTGTTTAGTACTGGATCTTCGGCACCGGACCAGATGTCACGGGCCGCTGTGATGACAACAGTCTGCCATTGTGTGTCGCGACTGGCAGTCGGTACCGCTGTTCGCCGCCTAGGCTGTGGGGGAAATCGGGGGTCGGAGTTCTCGAGGAAGGTTGGCCGAATGAGAAGTATGGCGTGCAGTCTGGCGGCTGTCGTCGGGTTGGTGGCAGCTCCGCTGACGGTGGGAATGCTCGCGGTGCCCGCCGTCGGGTCGGCGTCACCGCCGCTGGACTGCCCCGGCGGCCAGTACTGGGAGCCCAGCACCAACACCTGCATGCCGCTCGGCCAGGGCCCGACCCCGCTGGACTGCCCGGGCGGCCAGTACTGGGAGCCGAGCACCAACACCTGTATGCCGCTGGGCCAGGGCCCGACCCCGCTGGACTGCCCGCCCGGCGAATGGTGGAACCCGTTCGGCAACGCCTGCCGGCCGCTGGGCCAGACCTGAGCCGCGGAACGGACCACGAAGGACCGCTGAGGAGACTGCCGATGTCTGTGCCGCCGCTGCCGCAGAACCGCCACCTGGCCACCGAGATTCCCGGCCCCGGTTCGGTGCGCCTGACCGCGCGCCGCGCGGCGGCGGTGGCGCGCGGGGTGGCCAGCACCATGCCGGTCTACGCGGCGCGCGCCGGCGGCGGCATCGTCGAGGACGTCGACGGCAATCGGTTGATCGACCTGGGCTCGGGGATCGCGGTGACGACCGTCGGCAACGCCGCGCCGCGTGTGGTGGACGCGGTACGGCAGCAGGTCGGCGAGTTCACCCACACCTGCTTCATGGTCACCCCCTACGAGGGGTACGTGGCCGTCGCCGAAGCGCTGAACCGGCTCACCCCGGGCACCTACGAGAAGCGCTCGGTGCTGCTCAACTCCGGCGCGGAGGCGCTGGAGAACGCCGTCAAGATCGCCCGCTCCTACACCCGTAAATCCGCGGTGGTGGCGTTCGACCACGGCTATCACGGCCGCACCAACCTGACGATGGCGCTGACGGCCAAGTCGATGCCCTACAAGAGCGGTTTCGGACCGTTCGCGCCCGACGTCTACCGCGCGCCGTCGTCCTACCCCTACCGCGACAGCCTGATCGACAAGGACCTCGGTAGCGACGGCGAGCGGGCGGCCGACCGGACGATCGCTGTCCTGGAGAACCAGATCGGTGCCCACAATCTGGCCGCCGTGGTCATCGAACCCATCCAGGGCGAGGGTGGATTCATCGTCCCGGCACCGGGTTTCCTGCCCGCACTGCTGGCGTGGTGCCGGGACAACGACGTGGTGTTCATCGCCGACGAGGTGCAGACCGGCTTCGCGCGCACCGGGGCGATGTTCGCCTGCGAGCACGAGCCCATCGAGCCCGACCTGATCTGCACCGCCAAGGGCATCGGCGGCGGGCTGCCGCTGTCAGCGGTCACCGGCCGCGCCGAGATCATGGATGCCCCGCAGGTCAGTGGACTGGGCGGGACGTTCGGCGGCAACCCGGTGTCCTGCGCGGCGGCGCTGGGGGCGTTCGCCGCCGTCGAGGCCGACGATCTTGTGGGCCGGGCCCGGCGGATCGAGCGGCTGGCCTTCGAGCGGCTGGGCCGGCTGCAGGCCGACGACGACCGCATCGGCGACGTCCGCGGCCGCGGCGCCATGATCGCCGTCGAGTTGGTGCGGCGCGGCACCGCCGACCCGGACCCGGAGCTGACCAAGGCGCTGGCGACGGCATGCCATCGGGCCGGCGTGATCGTGTTGACCTGCGGCACGTTCGGCAACGTACTGCGGCTGCTGCCACCGCTGACCATCAGCGACGAGCTGCTCGCCGAAGGGCTGGACGTGCTGGCCGGCGAACTGGCCAAGCTGTAGGCGAGTCAGTCGTTTTCGCGTTCGGCGGCCAACCCGTTGAGCAGTTCGGTGATGTGTGACAGCCCGGCCGCAGTGGTGTCCAGCCGCGCATGGATCTCGGAGCGAATCTCCCCGACATCGCGATCCGCCCCGCCTGCCAGCACCCGCGCGGCCAGAGCGTCCTGCTTGGTTTGCCGCAACTGCCCGGTCAATTCGTCGACGCGTGATTCCAGTGCGTCAACACGGGCTTCGAGGTTTCCCGACGGCTCCGTCACGCGACGAAAGCCTGCCCAGCTGTCGCCGGCGGCATCATCGGCGATGCACAAGCCGCCGGCCCTACTCGAACAACCCCGGTTGCCCCAATCCGCCCGCCCCGGCCGGCGGCACCATGCCCAGATGCGTCCAGGCCGCCGCAGTCGCGACGCGGCCCCGCGGCGTGCGGGCGACCATCCCGGCGCGTACCAGGAACGGTTCGCAGACCTCCTCGACGGTGGCGGCTTCCTCCCCCACCGCCACCGCCAGCGTCGACACCCCGACCGGGCCGCCGCCGAAGCTGCGGGTCAGCGCCGACAGCACCGCCCGGTCAAGGCGGTCCAGCCCCAGTTCGTCGACGTCGTAGACCGCCAGCGCGGCCTTGGCGATGTCGCGGGTGATCACCCCGTCGGCGCGCACCTCGGCGTAGTCGCGCACCCGGCGCAACAGCCGGTTGGCGATCCGCGGCGTGCCGCGTGACCGCCGCGCCACCTCGGCGGCCGCTTCGGCGCCCAGTTCGATGCCCAGGATCGCCGCCGAGCGTGCCAGCACCTGCTGCAGCTCGTCCGGCTCGTAGAAGTCCATGTGCGCGGTGAACCCGAACCGGTCCCGCAGCGGGCCGGTCAGCGCACCGGACCGGGTGGTCGCGCCGACCAGGGTGAACGGCGCGACCTCCAGCGGAATCGATGTCGCCCCAGGGCCTTTGCCGACGACGACGTCGACCCGGAAGTCCTCCATCGCCAGGTACAGCATCTCCTCGGCGGGCCGG
>CAYNJD010000399.1:0-2925 GCA_964397355.1 uncultured Mycobacterium sp.
CTCACACCACCAGGTTGACCAGCCGTCCGGGCACCACGATCACCTTCTTCGGCGTGGCCCCGGACAGAAACGCCTGCACCTTCTCGTCGGCCAGCGCCGCGGCCTTGATGTCCTCATCGGCCGCGTCGGGCGCCACCGTGACCAGGCCCCGCTTGCGGCCGTTGACCTGCACCGGGTAGTCGACGGTGTCGGTGACCAGATAGGCCGGGTCGGCCACCGGGAACGGTCCGTGCGCCAGCGAGGACTCGTGGCCCAGCCGCTGCCACAGTTCCTCGGCCAGGTGCGGCGCCAGCGGTGCGAGCAGCAGCGCCAGCGGCTCGACGGCCGAACGCGGGGCCCCGTCGCGATGCTGTTTGGTCAGGTGGTTGGTGTATTCGATCAGCTTGGCGGCGGCGGTGTTGTTGCGCAGTGCCGCATAGTCTTCCGACACCCCGACGATGGTGCGGTGCAGCAGCCGCAGCGTCTCGGTGTCCGGTTCGGTGTCGAGCACCCGGGTCTGGCCGGTCTCCTCGTCGACCACCAGCCGCCACACCCGCTGCAGGAAGCGGTGCGCGCCGACGACGTCTTTGGTGGCCCACGGCCGCGACATATCCAGCGGGCCCATCGACATCTCGTAGACCCGCAGCGTGTCGGCGCCGTAGCTGTCGCAGATCTCATCCGGCGACACCGAATTCTTCAGGCTCTTACCCATTTTGCCGTATTCGGCGAAGACTTGCGTGTCGCCGTCGGTGCCCGGCAGGTAGAACTTCCCGTCTCGTTCCACGACGTCGGCGGCCGGCACATAAGACCCCCGGGAGTCGGTGTAGGCGGCAGCCTGGATGTAGCCCTGGTTGACCAGGCGGCGGTAGGGCTCGCGCGAGCTGACGTACCCCAGGTCGTAAAGCACCTTGTGCCAGAACCGGCAGTACAGCAGGTGCAGCACCGCGTGCTCGGCACCGCCCACGTAGAGGTCCACGCCGCCCGGGTCATCGGGACCGTGCTCGGCCGGCCGCGGCCCCATCCAGTAGGCCTCGTTCTCGGGAGCGCAGAACCGCTCGGCGTTGTGCGGGTCGGCGTAACGCAACTCATACCAGGAGCTTCCGGCCCACTGCGGCATGACGTTGGTGTCGCGGGTGTAGGTCTGCAGTCCGTCGCCGAGGTCCAGCTCGACATGCACCCAGTCGGTCGCCTTGGCCAGCGGGGGTGAGGGTTCGCTGGACGCGTCGTCCGGGTCGAACAGCACCGGTGAGTAGTCGGCGACGTCGGGCAACTCGACCGGCAGTGCCGCGGCGTCCAGCGGGTGCGCGCGGCCGTCGGCATCGAAGACGATCGGGAACGGCTCGCCCCAATACCGCTGGCGGGCGAAAAGCCAGTCCCGCAACTTGTATTCGATACGCGCCCAGCCACGGCCGTCGCCCTCCAGCCGCTGCGTCATGGCCTGCTTGGCCTCGGCGACACTCATGCCGTCCAGCGGACCGGAGTTGACCAGGGTGCCGTCGCCGGCGTGGGCGGCTTCCGAGATATCGCCGCCGGCAATGACTTCCAGGATCGGGAGTCCGAATTCGGCGGCGAACTCCCAGTCCCGCTGGTCATGTCCCGGCACGGCCATGATCGCGCCGGTGCCGTACCCGGCCAGCACATAGTCGGCGATGAAGATCGGCACCTGCTGGCCGTTGGCCGGGTTGGTGGCGTAACTACCCAGGAACACACCGGTTTTGGTCTTGTTCTCCTGGCGCTCCAGATCGGACTTCGCCGCGATCGCCTTGCGGTAGGCGGCGACGGCGTCGGCCGGCGTGGCGGCGCCGAAGGTCCAGCGCTGGTCCACCCCGTCCGGCCAGGCGGCGGCGGTCAGCCGGTCGACCAGGTCGTGTTCGGGCGCCAGCACCAGATAGCTTGCGCCGAACAGCGTGTCCGGGCGGGTGGTGAACACCTCGATATCCACTGCGGCGCCGTCGGCGGTGTCGGCGCCGAACAGCGCCGCCGCGCCGGTGGAGCGCCCGATCCAGTTGCGCTGCATGGTCTTGACCTTCTCCGGCCAGTCCAGCACATCCAGGTCGTCGAGCAGCCGGTCGGAGTAGGCGGTGATGCGCATCATCCACTGCCGCAGCCGCTTACGGAACACCGGGAAGTTGCCCCGGTCGCTTCGGCCGTCGGCGGTGACCTCTTCGTTGGCCAGCACCGTGCCCAGCCCCGGGCACCAGTTGACCACCGAGTCCGAGCGGTAGACCAGCCGGTAGCCGTCGATCACATCGGCGCGCTCACCGGCCGACAGCTGCGCCCAGTCCCGCCCGTCGTCGAGTGTGCGGGCACCGGAGTCGAACTCGGCGATCAGCTCGCTGATCGGGCGGGCCTTGTTGGCCGCGGTGTCGAACCAGGCGTTGTAGATCTGCAGGAAGATCCACTGCGTCCACTTGTAGAAGTCGGCATCGGTGGTGGAGAAGCTGCGCCGGCTGTCGTGGCCGAGGCCGAGGCGCCGCAGCTGGCGGCGGAAGTTCTCGATGTTGGCCTCGGTGCGGATGCGCGGATGGGTGCCGGTCTGTATCGCGTACTGCTCGGCGGGCAGGCCGAACGCGTCGAACCCCAGCGCGTGCAGCACGTTGTGGCCGGTCATCCGGAAGTAGCGGGCGTAGACGTCGGTGGCGATGTAGCCCAGCGGGTGGCCGACGTGCAGGCCGTCGCCGGACGGGTAGGGGAACATGTCCTGCACGAACATCTTGTCGGCGGGCAGCGCCGAACCGTCGGCCGGCGCCAGTGAGCCGACCGGGTTGGCGACGTTGAAGGTGCCGGCCCGTTCCCAATGGTCCTGCCACGCGCCTTCGATGCGCCCGGCCAGCGCCGCGGTGTAGCGGTGCCGGGGCGCTTGGTCGCCGGATCCCTGGGTGGTCGGGGCTTCGTTCACCTCAACAGGGTAAAGGGCGGCGTTTGCCGGGCCGCTCGCCAACGCTT
>CAYNJD010000400.1:0-2923 GCA_964397355.1 uncultured Mycobacterium sp.
TGCATCAGCTGGACGTTAAATGCCAGACGTTGGCCGGGCAGTTGACGGCCGTCGCACCGGCTGCCGACGTCGATGCCGCGGCGTTGGCCTCGGATCGGGTGGTGGAGTTGAAGTCCCAGTATCCGGTAACCGTGCTCAAACGGGATGTGTTGGAGGAGGGCCGATCCCCGGAGGTCGCTCAACTTTTACAGATCGAATACCCTGCCGGTGGATCGACCGTCACCCTCAAACAGATCGAGATCGTCAATGTCTTCCCCGGTGCGGCGGACCCGGCTGAGGTCGCCGTGCTGCGGCTGATGATGACCTGCCCCGAAGAGGTTTTCGACGACGCCGGCCCCGAATTCAGCCAGTTCGTGGCGGGCATCGCCGAGACCATGTCGAACACCGCCGGAGGATCATGACCGTTCACGTAGCCCACCCGCGGGTTTCGTCTCACCGGCGGGCAGGCCCGCTGCTGGCGGTGCTGGCCGCTCCGGTGCTGATGATGACCGGGTGCCACGTCTCTATCGGCACCGGCCCGGCGCCCAGGGCCGAGCACGGACGGTCGGCCATACCGAAGAGCGACGTGGAACAGTTGACCGCGCAGCAGATTCGCGACAAGGTCGGCGATGCTCCGTTCGTCATCACCTGCCCCGCGGATCTGCCCGCCAGGGTGGGCGCCACCGAGGAATGCGTTCTCAACCGCGACGGCAAACGTTTCCGGCTGACCGTTGAGATCAGCGAGGTGACCGCGGCCGGCAAAGTGCACTGGGACTACGAACTCGGTGGCGAGATCACCGGTGCCTAGCGATACCGCGGTCAGACCCGGCCGAGGAGGCGTAGCACCAGCCAGACCAAGCCGTAGACCGCGAAAACGGTGGGCGTCACCAGAATTGCCGCAGTGGTTACGTTGACGGCCAGCGGCTGGCGTTCGGTCAGGCCCGATTGTCTTGCGACCAACCGGATCAGGTCACGGCCTTCCCGGGCGTTGAATCGGTAGTCGGTGACCGGGACCACCCTGCCGTCATCGGCGACCGCCCAGATCGATTTGCGTGACAGCGAGAAGATCCGGCCGGACTGCCACTGCGGTGCGAATCCGAATCCCACGATCCCGCCCCCTCGGCGGTAGCTCGACTGGACGTCGGTGATGCTGAAATACGAGGGGTGTTCCTTCACCCGCCAGCTCAGCCTTCTGCGGCCGACGAACCAGTTCTGCTGCGCCCGGTAGCGGCGGTCGTCGACGTCGAGTTCGACGTTGAAGCCCTTCTCGGTGTCGACGACGACGTAGGGCGTGCCCTGCACTGCCGCTGCGACCGAGTCCCGCAACTCACTCATCCGCGACAACGTGCGGGCTCAGCGGCCAGCCCGGCAACTCACTGCACGCCCGCCGGCTCGGTCGCCGGTGCCGACACCGCCTGCTGCGCCGTCGGCGTGGGCCGCAACCACACCGGCTGCGGCCACCAGAACCAGCGGCCCAGCAGCGCGGCGATCGACGGCGTCATGAACGAGCGGATCACCAGGGTGTCGATCAGCAGGCCCAGGCCGATGGTGGAGCCCACCTGACCGATCACCCGCAGGTCGGAGACCAGCATCGACATCATGGTGAACGCGAACACCAAACCGGCCGAGGTGACGACCGAGCCGCTGCCGCCCATGGCGCGGATGATGCCCGTCTTGAGCCCGCCGTGCATCTCCTCTTTCATCCGGGAGACCAGTAGCAGGTTGTAGTCCGAACCCACCGCCAGCAGGATGATCACCGACATCGCCAACACCATCCAGTGCAGGTGCAGGCCGATGATGTGCTGCCAGATCAGCACCGAGATCCCGAACGAGGTGCCCAGCGAGAGCAGCACGGTGCCCACGATCACCGCCGAGGCCACCACGGCGCGGGTGATCAGCAGCATGATGATGAAGATCAGGCACAGCGACGCGATTCCGGCGATGATCAGGTCGTAGGCCGACCCGTCCTTCATGTCCTTGAACACCGACGCGGTTCCGGCCAGGTACACCTTGGAGCCCTCCAGCGGGGTGCCCTTGAGCGCCTCGTGCACGGCGCGCTTGATCGGCTGGATGTGGCTGACGCCCTCCGGCGACATCGGGTCGCCCTCGTGGCTGATGATGAACCGCACCGCGTGCCCGTCGGGAGACAGGAACATCTTCATGCCGCGCTTGAAGTCCGGGTTGTCGAACGCCTCCGGCGGCAGATAGAAGGAGTCGTCGTTCTTGGAGTCGTCGAACGCCTTGCCCATGGCGTTCTGGCCCTCCATCATCTCCTGCATCTGCAGCTGCAGTCCCTCCATGGTGGACTGCATCTTCAGCTGGGTGGTCCGCATGTTCGACATCGTCTCGATCATCGGCGGCATGATCTCCAGCATCCGCGGCATCAGCCGATCGAGGTTGTCGATGTCGGGCAGGACTTTTTCGAAGTCCTCGGTCATCTCGTCGATGCCGTCCATCATGTCGAAGATCGACCGGATCGACCAGCAGATCGGGATGTCGAAACAGTGTGGCTCCCAATAGAAGTAGCTGCGCATCGGGCGCCACATGTCGTCGAAGTCGGCCATCTCGTCACGCAGCTTCTGGATGTCGGCGAGCATGGTGTGCATCTTTTGGGCCATGCTGTGGGTCGTCGCCGACATCTCGCGGGTCACCTCGAGCATCTCCTTCATGCTGTCGATGGAGACCTGCATGTCCTCGCCCATCTTCAGCATGTTGCGCATGCTGTCGAGCTGGTATTTCATGTTCAGCTGCTGGGTGGTGCCCTGCATGCTGATCGCGAACGGGATCGTGGTGTGCTCGATCGGCGTGCCCAGCGGCCGGGTGATGGTCTGCACCCGCCCGACGCCCGGCACCTCGAAGACCCGCTTGGCGATGCGGTTGATGACCAAAAAGTCGGCCGGGTTGCGCATGTCGTGATCGGTCTCGATCATCAGCAGCTCGGGAT
>CAYNJD010000401.1:0-2915 GCA_964397355.1 uncultured Mycobacterium sp.
GGCCCACCGACCGATCGAGGAGTCAACAGCGATGGCGTTCTCAGTTCAGATGCCGGCACTCGGTGAGAGCGTCACCGAGGGAACCGTGACCCGCTGGCTCAAACAGGAGGGCGACACCGTCGAGGCCGACGAGCCACTGCTGGAGGTCTCCACCGACAAGGTCGACACCGAGATCCCGGCGCCGGTGTCCGGCGTGCTGACCAAGATCATCGCCGGCGAGGACGATACGGTCGAGGTCGGCGGCGAGCTGGCGCTGATCGGCGAAGCCGGCGAGCAGGCCGACGAAAAGGCTGCGGCGCCCGCCCAGCCGGAGCCGGAGTCCGAACCCGCCCCCTCGCAGCCCGAGCCTTCAGCGCCCGAGCCCGCCCCCGCCGCAGCCGAGCCGGCCGAATCCAAGCCCGCGGCGTCGTCGGCGCCGGCCGGCGGCGGCACCCAGGTGCTGATGCCCGAGCTGGGCGAATCGGTCACCGAGGGCACCGTGACGCGTTGGCTGAAGCAGGTCGGCGACACGGTGGAGGTCGACGAGCCGCTGGTGGAGGTCTCCACCGACAAGGTGGACACCGAGATCCCGTCGCCGGTGGCGGGCACGCTGCTGTCGATCACCGCCGAGGAGGACGCCACCGTCGAGGTCGGCGGCGAGCTGGCCAAGATCGGTTCGGGGTCCGCGGCGGGTTCGTCGGCGGAGCCGGAACCCGCGCCGAAACCCGAATCGGCACCGGCGCCTGAACCCAAGGCCGAACCCAAGCCGGAACCGGAGTCCAAGCCCGAGCCCGAGGCGAAGCCGGAACCGGAGCCGGAGCCGAAGCCGGAGTCCGAACCGAAGCCCGAGCCCAAGCCCGCCGAGGCACCGGCGCAGCCGGCCGCCGGCTCCGACGCGACGCCGTATGTGACGCCGCTGGTGCGCAAGCTCGCCGCGGACAACAACGTCGACCTGAGCCGGGTCACCGGCACCGGGGTCGGCGGGCGGATCCGCAAGCAGGACGTGCTGGCGTTCGCCGAGCAGCAGGCCGAGCAGCAGAAGCCACCGGCCACCCAGCCCGCCGAGCGCAAGGCGGCCCCGGCCGGGGCTCCGGCATCGGCCCCGGCGCTGGCGCACCTGCGCGGTACCACGGCCAAGGCCAGCCGGATCCGGCAGATCACCGCCAAGAAGACCCGTGAGTCGTTGCAGGCCACCGCCCAGCTCACCCAGACCCACGAGGTCGACATGACCAGGATCGTGGCGCTGCGTGCCCGGGCCAAGGCCGACTTCGCCGAACGGGAGGGAGTCAACCTGACCTACCTGCCGTTCATCGCCCGCGCGGTGATCGACGCGCTCAAGGCCCACCCGAACGTCAACGCCAGCTACAACGAGAGCTCCGGTGAGATCACTTACTACGACGCCGAGCACCTGGGCTTCGCGGTGGACACCGAGCAGGGCCTGCTGTCGCCGGTGGTCCACAACGCCGGCGACCTGTCGCTGGCGGGGCTGGCGCGGGCCATCGCCGACATCGCCGCCCGGGCGCGCTCGGGCGATCTCAAACCGGACGAGCTGTCCGGCGGCACCTTCACGATCACCAACATCGGCAGCCAGGGTGCACTGTTCGACACCCCGATCCTGGTCCCACCGCAGGCCGCCATGCTCGGCACCGGGGCCATCGTCAAGCGGCCGCGGGTGGTGGTCGACGAGGTCGGCAACGAGTCGGTCGGGGTGCGGTCGGTCTGCTACCTGCCGCTGACCTATGACCACCGGTTGATCGACGGCGCCGACGCCGGCAGGTTCGTGACGACGATCAAGAACCGGCTCGAAGAGGGCGCCTTCGAGGCCGATCTGGGGCTTTAGCGGATCCAAGGGGCGTTGGGAAGGGCTGCAAGAGGTTTCAGCTGTGGGCACTCCCATCGTCGCGATCGCCGGATCGTCGGGGCTGATCGGCTCGGCTCTGGTGTCCGCCCTGCGTGCCGCCGACTACCGGGTGCTGCGGATCGTGCGCCGCAGCCCGGGCAATGCCGGTGAACTGCGGTGGGATCCCGAAGCCGGCGACATCGACGTCGGCGCGTTGTCCGGGGTCGACGCCGTGGTCAACCTGTGCGGCATCGGCATCGGCGACCGCCGCTGGTCCGGCGCCTTCAAGCAGAATCTGCGCGACAGCCGGATCACCCCGACCGAGGTGCTGTCGGCCGCGGTGGCGCAGGCTCGGGTGCCGGTGCTGGTCAATGCCAGCGCGGTCGGTTTCTACGGCGATACCGGCGCCCGCACGGTCGACGAGACCGCGCCGGCCGGCCGGGGCTTCCTGGCCCAGCTGACACAGGATTGGGAGGCCGCGACCGCGCCGGCCCGGGCCGCCGGTGCCCGGGTGGTGTTGGCGCGCACCGGCCTGGTGCTGGCCCGCTCGGGCGGACTGCTGGGCCGGTTGCGGCCGCTGTTCTCGCTGGGGCTGGGCAGCCGGCTGGGCAACGGCCGGCAATACATGTCGTGGATCAGCCTGGACGACGAGGTGCGGGCGCTGCGGTTCGCGATGAGCGAGTCCGCACTGGCCGGTCCGATCAACATGACCGGGCCGGCGCCGGTGACCAATGCCGAGTTCACCGCCGCGCTCGGCCGGGCGCTGAACCGGCCGGCCCCGCTGCTGCTGCCCGGGTTCGCGGCGCGGGCGGCCTTCGGTGAGTTCGCCGACGAGGGGATGCTGGCCGGCCAGCGCGCGATTCCGGCGGCGCTGGAGCAGGCGGGCTTCCAGTTTCGGCACAACACCATCGGTGAGGCACTCGGCTACGCCACCGCCCGGCCGACCCCGCTGTAGCCGCCGGCGACCGTCATGCCGACGGCGCGCGAGCAGACGATTGGGAGCCGAGTAGCCTGCGAGCATGACGTCCATCCGGTCCAGCGGCGCGCCGATCGACGTGCGCCAGCTGGGCACCGTCGACTACGGCACCGCCTGGCA
>CAYNJD010000402.1:0-2913 GCA_964397355.1 uncultured Mycobacterium sp.
GGTGGCCGCTGTCATGCAGGAGGGGCTGACCCGCTACCCGTCCGGGTACACCCCGACCGGCCGGTGAGCGGCCCGCACATCGGCGTGCTCGCGCTGCAGGGCGACGTCCGCGAACACCTTGGGGCGCTGCGTGCGGTCGGCGCCCAGCCGGTGCCGGTGCGCCGCCGTGCCGAACTCGACGCGGTCGAGGCGTTGCTGATTCCCGGTGGCGAGTCGACCACCATGAGCCATCTGCTGCGCGAGCTGGAGCTGACTGATCCGCTGCGGGCCCGGCTGGCCGACGGGATGCCGGCCTACGGGTCCTGCGCGGGAATGATCCTGCTGGCCGGTGAGATCATCGACGCCGGTGCCGAGGGACGTGCCGCCGTCCCGCTCTACGGAATCGATATGACGGTGCGTCGCAACGCTTTCGGTCGGCAGGTCGATTCCTTCGAGGGCGATGTGGAGTTCGCCGGGCTGGACGGGCCGGTGCACGCGGTTTTCATCCGGGCGCCCTGGGTGGAGCGGGTCGGCCCCGGGGTGCAGGTGCTGGCCGAAGCCGCCGGTCACCCCGTCGCGGTGCGGCAGGGCGGTGTGCTGGCCACGTCGTTTCACCCGGAGGTGACCGGCGATCGCCGTATTCACCGGCTGTTCGTCGACATCGTCACCGGGCGATCCTGATTCAGCCCGCGGGCCGCACCGTGACGGTGACGGTGTCGGCACCGGGGTCTGATGCGACGGTCAACACCGCGGCGTTGTGGCCGGAAACCACATGGCCGCCGGTCACGCTCACCTGATAGCCGTCCGGATATTCGACGGCCGGCGTCGAGATGGTGGTCGGCGAGCCGGCATCGAAGCTGCCCAGGCCGTCGACGCGTTCGGTGGAGTAGCTGAG
The DNA here is from genome assembly GCA_964397355.1 of uncultured Mycobacterium sp. Classification (GTDB taxonomy): domain Bacteria; phylum Actinomycetota; class Actinomycetes; order Mycobacteriales; family Mycobacteriaceae; genus Mycobacterium. The sequence continues at coordinate 875 of CAYNJD010000402.1, forward strand.
CTGGAAGGTCTGCGTCGCCGAGTCGAACGACCAGGACGTCGGGGTACCCGAAATCGCCTGCGGGTACGGCGCGGCCAGCGTTGCCAGCTTGTCGGCGTCGACATTCTCACCGGTCGGCGGCTGGCTGGGGTCATGCACCAGCCAGCCGTGGCCGCCGCCGGTGGTGGTGATGTCACCCTTGTCGCTGTACTCCCACTCCGTCCACCCGAAGCGGTGCTGGTCGGCCAGCGTCAGCATGTCTGCGATGCGCGCGTAGTCGTCGGTGGACCCGAACTCGCTGAGGAACACCGGAATATTGTGCGAATTCCCGTATTCCACCGCGTTACTCGCACTCTGGGCACCGAGCCCGAACCCGGGAAGGAAGTTGTCGGCGTAGTCGTGGAACGACAGCACGGTGTTCGGGTCGTCGACGGTGCCCAGCGTCAGCGGCAGCCCGTTGGTGGTGAGCAGGTCCGGTTCGAAGTACACCGGCGTGCTCGGGTCCACGGCCCGGATCGCCGCGTCCACCTGGTTGTAGAACGGCGCCAGTATCCCGCTGCCGAAGTACGAGCCGACCCCGTAGCTGCCACCCCAGGGTTCGTTCATGATCTCGTAGCCGACCACGTCGGGGTTGCCGTGGAAGTAGTCGGCGACGTACTCCCACATCTGCGCGTAATGGTTCGCCAGCCCGACCCCGTCGGGAGCGTCGGCGTTGGACCACAACGCATCCCAGGCCGCGTACTGCGCCGGATTCAGGAAGTAGTCGAACGGGAAGCCCAGATCGGGGTTGGGCAGCCCGCCGGTCTGCGTCGCCCACTCCGGCGCCCCCTCACCGCCGAACACCGAGCTGTAGCCGTCCTGGTGCATGTCGAGGATCACGCGGATGCCGTGGTCGGACAACGTCTTTACGGTCTGGTTGATCGAGTCCAGGTAGGACTGATCGAAGACGCCCGGCTGCGGTTCGACGCCGGCCCAGATCACGCCCAACCGCACCACGTTGAAGCCGTGCTCGGCAAGGAACTGCGCGTCGTCGTCGTCGAAGCCGCTGGCGGCGGGTTCGAACGGCGGGATCTTGTACACCGCGTTGAGCCCGTGCAGCATGACGGCCCGGCCGTCGTCGTCGGTGATCCAGGTGCCGGTGACGTCCAGCCCGCCGACGGTGGCGCTCGGCGGGCCGCTGGCCAGGGTGCCGAATTGGCCGACCGCGCCGTGGCTGCCGAGGATGCCCCCGATGCCACCCGCGCCGCCGAGCGCGGGCAGCCCGCTGACGGTGTCGCCGTCGCCGGCATTGCCGCCGTCGCCGCCGGCCCCGAACAGCCAGCCGCCCTCGCCGCCGTCGCCGCCGGCCGCGCCGTCACCGCCGTCGCCGCCGTCGCCCCCGTTGCCGAAGATGCTCAGCGCCGCGCCGCCGTCACCGCCGGCCTGGTCGGTGCCGGTGGCGTCCCAGCCGTCGCCGCCGTCGCCGAACCACAATCCGCCGGCGCCGCCGTTGGGGTCGGCCGCCGTTCCGTCGGCGCCGTCGCCGATCAGGTACTGCCCGGCGAGCAGGTTGATGACGTGATCGACCTGCTGTCCGAGATCGCTGTGGATCCAGTCCTCGATCCCGGTGTGGATCGGGTCGATGACGAACTGCTGCAACGACGCCTCGGCGGCAGCCGAGAACGCCTCCGGCGTGAAGTCCGCGGCGCCGCCGATTCCGCCACCGGCACCGAAGATCTCGGCGATCCAGTCGCCGATGCCCAGATCGTCGGCGCGGGCGTCCGGGGCGGCGGCCAGCGCCGCCATCCCGACGGCCAAGAACGCCCCGACAGCCGTACCCAGGCCGGTTATCGGACGATTGCGCATGTATCGGGCATAGGGCATCGATACCTCCACCGCGTTGTGACCCAGCTCATACTAGACACCGCTGCCGCGGGTATCCGGCGGTTTGCGGCGGGCGGCACGGTGCACGGTTCCGGGGCGCCGGCGTCGAGGCCGTAGACTCGTTGGGCGAACTTTTCTCCGATAACAGTGAGGTAGGACGGCATGAGCGGCCATTCCAAGTGGGCCACCACCAAGCA
>CAYNJD010000403.1:0-2906 GCA_964397355.1 uncultured Mycobacterium sp.
ACCTGCGACCACTTGACCCCCAGTCAAGTGCGCTACCAAACTGCGCCACAGCCCGCCACCGCCGGACATCCCCGGCAGCAGGTCGAAAGCCTACCGCAACCAGCGCGGCGCCCCGAACCCGCGTGAGGCCACCGGCCGGCATAACCGGGACCGCGTAGGCTCGCCACGCGAGATCACCCCCGGCAGCGCCACTACCTGAGGAACCCGCAACTGATGCAGATCCCGTTCGTCGACACCCTGCTCGGCATGGTCGATCGCCGCCCGGACCCGATGGTCATCGCCGGGCCCCTCGTGGATGAGACCGAAGTCGTCGACGCCGTCGACCTCGGCGACGCCGTGCTGCTGCTGCAGAAGATGGAGAACCGGCTGGTGCGGCACGCGCTGCGCCACCCCGACGTGCTCAGCGCCGAACAGCTGCGCAGGCTGCGGTACCTGCTCAACTTCGCGCGGCTGGGCGACTTCGAGCCCGGCGCCGCGGGCCCGGGCGGCAGCCGGGGACGCGGTGACGTCGCCGTCGGCGCGGAGCTGGCGCCGTGGCGGGCCAAGGTGACCGACGCGCTGCGCGGCCCGCTGCGCGAGGAACGCGACCCGGTGATCGCGCTGACCGCCGCCCGCGACGCGCTGGGCGCGCTGACCGCCGGCCAGGACGAGCAGCGCCGGACCCTGGCCGAAAACCACGGCAACGACTTCTCCCTGGCCGAGCTCGACGCCGAGGTCGGCCACAAGAAGCTGGTCATGGTCCTCGGCGGGGGCGGCGGCGCCGGCTTCGTCTACATCGGCGGCATGCAGGCGCTGCTGGAGGCCGGACCGATCCCGGATTACCTGATCGGCGCGTCGTTCGGGTCGGTGCTGAGCTCGGTGGTCAGCCGCGCGCTGCCGGTTCCCATCGAGGAGTACGTCGCGTGGTCCAAGACGGTGTCCTACCGCGCGATCCTCGGCCCCGAGCGGCTGCGCCGCCGCCACGGCCTGACCGGGGTGTTCTCGCTGAACTTCGATCAGTTCGCCGACGCCATGTTCCGCCGTGAGGACGGCGAGCCGATGCGGATGTCGGACCTGGCGATTCCGTTCGACGCGGTGGTCGCCGGGGTGCGCCGGCAGCCGTTCGCGGCGCTGCCGTCGCGCTACCGCAATCAGCGGCTCGCCGCCCTGCAGCTGCGGTCCTTCCCGTACCTGTCGATCGGCGTCGGCCCACAGGTGGCTACCCGGCTGTGGCAGACGGCCGCCTTCATCGACCCGCGGGTGGTCACCCCGCTGATCATCGGCGGCGACAATCCGGATCGCGACGTCAACGTCGTCGACGCGGCATCGTTCTCGTCGGCGATTCCCGGGGTGCTGCACCACGAGACCAAGGATCCGGCGATGGATCCGCTGTTCGACGCGCTGCTGGCCGACAACGACGTCGGAGCGCTGGTGGACGGTGGCGCGGCCAGTAACGTTCCCGTCGAGCTGGCCTGGAAGCGGGTCCGCGACGGCCGGCTGGGCACCCGCAACGCCTGCTATCTGGCGTTCGACTGCTTCCATCCGCAGTGGGACCCGCGGCATCTGTGGCTGGTGCCCATCACCCAGGCCATCCAGTTGCAGATGGTGCGCAACGCCCCCTACGCCGACCATCTGGTCCGGTTCTCCCCGACCCTGTCGCCGGTGAACCTGGCGCCGTCGGCCGCCACCATCGACCGGGCCTGCGGGTGGGGGCGCAAGAGTGTCGAGCCCGCGATTCCGGTGATCTCCGCGCTGCTGGAACCGGTGTGGTGGGAAGGCGAGAACCCGCCGGTGGTGGCCCCCGAACCCGCGGAGTCGCCGCAGCCGAAGGCCGCGTCGATGAGCTCGGTGATGGCCGCCGCGTTCAGCGCGCCGCGGACCCGCTTGCAGCGGTGGCGCAACCGGAATCGGACCTGAACCGGCTAAACCGCCAGCAGCCGGTACAGCCCGATCAAACCGACCACGATGATCACCGCCCGCAGCGCGTTCGGCGACAGCCGGCGCCCGTAGTGACCGCCCAGGTACCCACCGATCAATGAGCCGACGGCGATCAATCCGGCTGCGGCCCAACTGATCCGGTCGAATGCGGTGACGATGTAGGCGAGCGCGGCGATGACGTTGACCAGCAGCGTCAGCAGCACTTTCGCCGCGTTCATCCGCTGCATCGACTCCGGCAGCAGCACACCCATCACGCCGATCAACAAAATGCCCTGCGCCGCCGAGAAATACCCGCCGTAGACAGCGACCGCGAACGTGCCGATCGTCAGCGCCGCCATGCGTCCGCGGCTCAAATGCTCAACCGAACGGCCGGCCTCCTCGGCGCGGCGCTGGGCGATGGTTTGGATCTTCGGCCCGACGACAACCAACACCAGGGCGGCGACCAGCAGCACCGGGACCACCCGGTTGAACACGCTTTCCGGCAGGTGCAACAGCAGATAGGCGCCGCACACCGCGCCGATCACCGACCCGGGGATCTGCCAGCGCAGCCGGTCCCACTGCCCGCGCAGTTCCCGGCGGTAGGCCCAGGTGCCCGACACCCCGCCGGCCACCAGGCCGATCGAGTTGGAGATGGTCGCGGTCAGCGGCGGAAACCCCAGCGTCACCAGGGTCGGAAAGGTGATCAGCGTGCCGGAGCCGACCAGGGAATTGATCGCCCCGGCTCCCACCCCGGCCAGGATGATCAGCACCATCTGCGCAACCGACACCGGCTCCCCCTCCTGCTGGGCGTATCACCGAGAACGCTTGGCGCCCCGCTTTTCCCGCACTCGAACATTGATCCGGATCGGGCTGCCTTCGAATCCGAATGTTTCCCGCAATCGTCGCTCCAAAAACCTGCGGTAGCCGGCCTCTAAGAATCCCGAGCTGAACAACACGAACGTCGGCGGGCGGGCGGCGGCCTGGGTGGCGAACAGGATCCGCGGCGCACG
>CAYNJD010000404.1:0-2905 GCA_964397355.1 uncultured Mycobacterium sp.
AGCACGGTGTGGTGGAGTCGGCCGGCGGATCGGGTCGGCGTCGGCGGCAACCAAGTTGATGGCCGCCGTCAGCTGGTGAACAAGCCGCCGAACGGTCCGATGAAGCCGAGGATCGGATCGATCAGGCCCTGCTGAATGCCGGTGTCGTCGAGCAGGTCCTGGATCGCCTGACCGATCGGTGCCTCGAGGGCGAAGAAGGCGGTGAAGGGGTTGAAGTCGGCGTTGAGTTGCGCGACGGCGTCGTGATACGCCTCACCGATGTTCGCTTCCGACCACGACTGCGCCTGGGTCAGAAAGTTGTCCAGCTCGCTGTATCCGGGCAGTTCTGCGCCGAACAGTGCCGCGGCATTGTTCGCGCCCTGCGCGACGGCCCTGGTGAACTCGATGCTGAAGGTCAGCGGGTCCAGCGTCGGGATCAGCTGAATCGGTGTCGGCTCGCCGAAGGCGACCGACCGGTCGTAGCCGGCTTCGACGATGACCTGAAGCGCTGGCTGCACGATGTCGAGCACCGGTTGGGGCACTCCCAGGCTCATCAGCGGGCCCAGCAGCGGCAGGGTGGTCGACGGGATGAGGTAGAACGTGGTGTCGCCGTAGATCTGCTTGACGATGTCGGTCGAACCGAGCACGTACTCGTCGGCGTAGGGGCCGGCCAGCGGGTCCGACGGCGGCCACAGCCAGGGGTTTCCCGGAAGCGGCCCGTCACCGTAGCCGGCGTGGGAGTAGATGATGCCGAAGAACGAGTTGGCGACGGCCAGCAGGTTGACCGGGTACTGCGGGAAGTCGGAGAAGAAGTCGTACTGGTTGGAGATGTCGATGGTGGGGATCCCCAGATCGGTGGGGCCGGCACCGGGAAAGGCGCCGCCCAGCCCGGGGATGACCAAACCCTCGAACCGCGACACCTCGCCGCCGTTGGGTCGGCTGGCAGAGCCGAGCAGCAGGAAGGTGACATCAGGCTGATCGGATGCCGGCAGTTCGGCGAGCTGGGCCTTCTCCATGACCGCGATCATCGCGCTCTGCGAGTAACCCTGAACGACGAAAGGCTGGCCGGGGTGGGCCGCCAGCTGGGCGGCGATCGCGTCCTGCAGGTTCGCCAGGCCGGTGGGAACCGACGTGCTGGCGAAGGATTCCGGCGTGGGGACCAGCACCGAGGTGTAGTCGCCGCCGGTGGCTGGGTTGATGTAGTCGGTGATGATCGCGTCGCGCCAGGCCTGGCTGGGCGTCGGCATGCCGGTGCCGCCCATCATCAGTGCGTTGAGCGTGCCGTCGAAGCCGTCGGCCTGTGCGACCGGAGCTGCCAGCCAGGCCAGCGTCATCGCTACCGCGGTCAGCTGCGCTGATCGGACAGCGTGCCCCTTGCGCGCCATGGCCCGCCCCCCTGAACATGAACAAAGCCCAACAATAAGCTCAGGTCGATATAAGCGTCCTGCTTAAAGCCGATTTATTTCGATGGCCTCGGTCAGTCGTTCGCGGAGTCGCCGCTTGTCCACCTTGCCGGTCGGTCCGCGCGGAACGGCGTCGGGACTGGAAAACAGCAGCCACACCGTCGGCACCTTGAAGGGGCTCAACCGCTCGCGGGCATCCTCGCGCAGTCTCTCGACCGTCAGGGCAGCACCGGCCACCGCCGCACCGACCCGATCCCGGCCGTCATCGAACACATTCGTGACGAATGCGGCTTCGACGCCGTCGATGGCGCGCAGCGCCTTCTCGACCTCGCTGGGATACACCGTGGCGCCGCTGACCTTGAACATGTCATCGGATCGGCCGTGGTAGAACAGGAACCCGTCGGCATCGAGGCGGCCCAGGTCGCCGGTGGGGTAGAAGCCGTCGACGGTGAAGGTCTCCTCACGGCTGCGCCGGCAGATGCCGCGCAGCACGTGCGGCCCGCGCAGCTGGATCATGCCGACCGTGCCACTCGGCACCGGGGTACCGGTGTCGGGGTCGACGATCCGAACCTCCATGCCGTGGAACGGTTTTCCGCAGCTTCCCCAGGCTGACCGGGGCATGTCGGTGTCGGCGGCGTAGCCGCAGTACGGGCCGAAGGATTCGGTCATCCCGAATAGGTTGGCGCGCGCCCCGGGCTCGGCGCGCAGCTCCGCCGGCAGCAGCGCATCCAGGCTGCCGGGCCGCAATGCCGACAAATCGGCGCCGCCGCGGTGGCGAGCCAGCGCTTCGGCCTGGTCCGGCCAACCCCGAAACAGCGTGACCCGTTCGGATTCCAGCAGTCTCAGCGTGGTCTCCGGCTTCGGGATCGGCTCGGTGACCAGGGTCGCCCCGGCCAGCAGTGCCGACAGCACGCCGCCGCCGAACCCTCCGACCCAGAAGAACGGCATCGGCAGATACAGCCGGGTGTCGGCATCGATGCAGCGGGCGGCCAGCCCGGCATGCACGGCGCCCAGTGCGCTGCCGTGCGAGTGCAGCACACCCTTCGGCGGGCCGCTGCTGCCGGAGGTGAACATGATCACCAGCGGATCAGCGGGTGTGACGGCTGCGGCTAGCGCGTCGACGATCCGGATGGGGCCGGCTCCGGCTGTGGCAGACGCCAACCGATCGATGGTCCAGATCTGTTGCAGCGCCGGCAGGTCCGGATGCGCGGCATCCAGACCGTCGAGATAGCGGCGGCCTCGGAACTCCTCGACGCTGATGAGGAATTGCACCGCGGCGACGCGCAGCTGCGCGGTAAGCTCCGGCGGGGTCAACAGTGTGCTCAGCGGCACCAGCACCGCGCCGATGCGGGTCAGCGCGATCGCGATCCGCACCCAGTCGACGCCGTTGGGCATGATCAGGCCGACCCGGGTGCCCTTGCCGACACCGGCCTGGACGAACACCGCTGCGAGCTCCCGCGACGACGTGTCGAGCTCGGCGTAGCTGAGCCGCGTGGTCGGATCGATCACCGCCGGCTTGTCGC
>CAYNJD010000405.1:0-2904 GCA_964397355.1 uncultured Mycobacterium sp.
CGCGTGGTGGCGGCGGCGGCCTTTATGGCCGCGGCCACCGTCGCCGTCGCGGCGGCCGCCACCAGCTATGCGGTGGTCTACCGGCGTGACCACGCCTCGGATCTGGCCCGGGCCCAGGTCGCCCGGCAGGGGCCGAAGATCGTGGCGGACATGCTCTCCTACGACCCGGAGACGCTGGACGCCGACTTCACCCGCGCGCAATCGTTGGCGACCGAGAAATACCGCGAACAACTCGTCCCGCAGCAGGATGCGATCCGCAACTCCAAGCCGGCCCCGAACTACTACCGGGTGACCGACGCCGCGGTGCTCGACGCGGCCCGGGACCGGGCGACGATGCTGCTGTTTCTGCAGGGCCAGCGTGGTGCCGCCGGCAACGAGCGCCTGATCAGCGCCACCGTGCGGGTCACGTTCGCCGAATCGAAGGGCGACTGGCGCGTCGATGACCTCGTCGTGGTCAGCAAACCACTGCCGGCCGAGGAGGAGAAATGAGCCCGCGCCGGCTGGTCGGCCCCGATGATCGGCCGCTCTTCGTCGAGCGCGACGTGCCGCCGAGCCGGATGTTCGCCGCTGTCGCGGGCCTGGCGCTGGCGCTGGCGGCCGCCGCCATCACGGTGTGCACGCTGGTGCTGATCTCGCATGAGTCGCACCGTCGCGCGGAGATCAGGGATGTCGAGGCGCTATCCGATGTCCGGTCGTTCATGACGATGTTCACTTCGCCGGATCCGTTTCACGCCAACGACTATGTCGACAACGTGCTGGCCCATGCGACAGGGGATTTCGCCAAGGAGTATCAGGACAAGGCCAACAAGATCCTGCTCGCGATCGCGCGCAGCGAGCCGACCACCGGCACGGTGGTCGGCGCCGGTATCCAGCGCTGGAACGACGACGGCAGCGCCAATGTGCTGGTGGCCGTGGAGAACAGCGGTAAGTCACCGGACGGCAAACAGGATGTCAGCGTTGCATCCCGCTGGCTGCTGACGGCTGAGAAGGAAGGGGACCAGTGGAAGATCAGCCATCTGAACCAGGTGCTGTAACCGGGGAGTCCTCCGAGACGCCGGAGGCTGCCGCGACCGAGGCCGGCGAGCAGACCGATGCCGAGGAAGCCGGTGACACCGTCGCCGAGCCTGACACCGACGGGGACGCCGAAGCCGACGCCGAAGCCGAAGCCGAAGCCGAAGCCGACTCCGACGAGTCGAAACCCCGGGCCCGCAAGCGAATCAGCCTGCGCTTTGCGCTCGCGGTGTCGGCACTGCTGTTCGTCGCGTCGGCGGCCTTCGCGGCCGGAGCTTCGCAGCCGTATCTCATGGACCGGGCCGAGGTGGCCACCAAACTCGAGATCGCTCGCACCGCGGCTCGGGCGATCCACACGTTGTGGAATTACACCCCGGAGAACATGGACACTCTTCCGGATCGAGCCGCCGTCTATCTCAGCGGCGATCTGGAAGCCCAGTACCGCAAGTTCATCGACGCCATCGCGGAGGGCAACAAGCAGGCGAAGGTGACCGACACCACCGAGATCGTCGGCGCCGCAGTCGAATCGCTGCAGGGCCCGGAAGCCACCGTCATCGTCTACACCAACACCTCGGCCACCAGCGAGTTAAGCAAGTCCATCCCGTCCATCAAATACCTGGCCTACCGGCTGTTCATGAGGCGGGAACACAACAGGTGGGTGGTCACCAGGATGCCCACGATCACCTCGCTGGACCTGACACCGCGGTTCCAGAACTGATCCGTGGCCGTCGCCTCCCCGATCTCGCAGCGGCGGACCGTGCTGGCATTGCTGCTGTTGACCTTTGCCACCGGTCTGGTCGACGCGGTCAGCGTGCTGGTGCTGGGACACGTCTTCGTCGCGAACATGACCGGCAACGCGATCTTCCTCGGCTTTCTGTTCGTCCCCGGCGCCGGCATCGACCTGACCGCGGCCGGCGTGGCCTTCGCAGGCTTTCTGGCCGGCGCCGTCATCGGCGGCCGGCTGGTGCGCATCCTCGGCAACACCCGGGTGTGGATCACCGCCGCGCTGGGCACCGAGGTGGGACTGTTGGTGGTGCTGGCCGTGCTGGCCGGAGCCGGCGTGCTGCGCTACCACGACAACAGCAAACTGATCCTGATCGCGGGCCTGGCGGTGGCGTTCGGCGTGCAGAACTCGACCGCCCGCCAGTTCGGCATCCAGGAGCTCTACACCACGGTGCTCACCTCGACGATCGTCGGGATAGGTGTGGACAGCAGGCTGGCCGGCGGCACCGGAAACCGCGAGAAGCTGCGTTACGGCGTGGTCGCCACGATGATCCTCGGCGCCGTCGTCGGAGCGACGCTGTCCCGCGTCGTGGTGGCGCCGGTGATGGCGTTGGCCGCCGTCGTGGTCACCACGAGCCTGCTGCTGTTCCGCTACGGCTGAGCGAGTGGCCCGTTCCCCGCGAGATTGCAACCATGCAGGAGATTTCACGGATTCGCCTGCGTGAGTTCAATCTCGGCGAAGGATAGCCCCTCAGGCGCCGCCGTATTCCGGCCGGAGGATCGAACTGAGTGCGGCCAGCGGGATATGCGCCTGGACATTGCCGCCGTCCATGAACCACTGCATCTGGTTGTACTGGATCGGGGAGTCGTGGCTGACCGGGTAGTCGGGCATGTACAGGATCAGCTCGTCGGGGGTCAGCGCCCACGACCGGTAGCCGCCGGAGAAAACCTTGTCCGGAGTGAAGCGTTCCGGAACGAACGGGTAGTCGCCGGGACGGTGCTCCCAGAACGCCCGGTCCAGTGCCTCGATGATGTAGGGCTCGCCGAGCTGCGGGATCGTCGCGTACGGGTCGACCCCGGGCTTGGTGATGTCGGCCAGCTGCAGCTGCCGACCGCCGGCCATGTCGAAGGTGAAGGTGCGGTAGGCGTTGTTGATGTAGGGGCCGTCGG
>CAYNJD010000406.1:0-2903 GCA_964397355.1 uncultured Mycobacterium sp.
ACTGGTTCAACCACAACACCGGGGAGGCGCCGCTGTTCCGGCCGACCTCGGTGCGCACCGCGGTCAAGGAGCAGGATCACTTTCCGCTGTCGGACTACCTGATCGGGTAGCTTCCGCTGCCGCGGCCCTGAGCTGGGGGTTACAGTGATCGCTTGGGGGAAATCGTCTGGTGAGGGGCGTCGGAAAGCGATGAAAACACACCACCTCAGCCTTGGCCGGTTGTCGGCAGCAGGGTTGGTCCGCCGGTTCGCGCTGCCGATCATCCTCGGCTGGGTGGCGATCACCGCGCTGGTGAACGTCGCAGTTCCACCCTTGGAGCAGGTCGCCAAGGAACATCCGGTGTCTTTGAGCGCCAAGGACGCACCCTCGATTCAGGCGATGGCCCGGCTGGGACACGTTTTCCAGGAGTCGAACACCGACAGCGCCGCGATGATCGTCATCGAAGGCGACGAGCCACTCGGCGACGCCGCGCACAAGTACTACAACGAGCTGATCGCCCAGCTCAACGCCGACACGACGCACATCCAGCACATCCAGGACTTCTGGGGGGACCCGCTCACCGCGGGCGGCGCCCAGAGCTCCGACGGCAAGGCGGCGCTGGTTCAGCTGAACCTCGCCGGCAATCAGGGCGAGGCGCTGGCCAACGAGTCCGTCGAAGCGGTCCGTGACGTCGTGCACCGCACGCCCGCGCCGCCGGGGGTGCGGGCTTACGTCACCGGCCCGGCACCGATGGTCACCGACATGAACACCAGCGGCGATCGCGCCGTGCTGAAGATCCTGGTGGCCACCGTTTCGGTGATCTCGCTGATGCTGTTGCTGCTGTACCGCTCGGTCACCACGGTCGCGCTGCTGTTGGCGGTGGTCGGGATCGAGCTGGCGGCTGCGCGCGGCATAGTCGCCTTCCTGGGGCACAACAGCTGGATCGGGCTGTCCACGTTCGCGATCAACATCCTGGTGACGTTGGCGATCGCCGCCGGCACCGACTACGGCATCTTCTTCATCGGCCGCTATCACGAGGCCCGGCACGCCGGTGAGGACCCCGAGACGGCCTACTTCACCACCTACCGCGGGGTCGCCCATGTGGTGCTGGCATCGGGTCTGACGATCGCCGGCGCCACCTTCTGCCTGAGTTTCACCCGGCTGCCGGTGTTCCAGACGATGGGCCTCCCGTGTGCGGTCGGCATGGTGGTCGCCGTGGCGATCGCGCTGACGCTGGTGCCGGCGGTGCTGACGGTCGCGAGCCGCTACGGCCTGCTGGAGCCGCGGCGCAGGATGTCGGATCGCGGCTGGCGCAAGGTGGGCACGGCGATCGTGCGCTGGCCCGGGCCGATCTTCGTGGCGGCCTGCGCGGTCGCGCTGATCGGCCTGCTGGCGCTGCCGGGATACCGGGTGAGCTACAAGGACCCGTCGTTCATCCCGGCCGACACCCCCGCCAACCTCGGCTGGGCCGCCGCGTCGCGGCACTTCCCGGAATCGCGGCTGCTGCCCGAGGTGCTGCTGATCGAAGCCGATCACGACATGCGCAACTCGGCGGATTTCCTGGTGCTCAACAAGGTCGCCAAGAGCGTCTTCGCCGTCGAGGGCGTCGCCATGGTGCAGGGCGTGACCCGGCCCGAGGGCACCCCGCTGGGGCACACGTCGATCCCGTTTCTGCTCAGCATGCAAAATGCCGGGCAGATGCAGAACCTGGACTTCATGAAGAACCGGGTCGCCGACATGCGCAAGCAGGCCGGCGACCTCGAGGGCACCATCGCCTCGTTGCAGCGAATGTATGAGCTGATGCAGCAGTTGGGCACCAACACCCACGAGGCGACCGGCGTCTCATACGAGGCGATGGATCTGGCTCAGCAGATGCGCACCCACATGGCCGAATTCAACGAGAATTCCAAGTTGCTGCGGGAATCCGTCGACACGCAGGATTGCCGCGGCGACCCGACCTGTTTATCGCTGCGCTCGGCGTATGCATCGATGGATGGTGCGACCCAGCTCTCCGACAAACTCAACGAGTTGGCACCCGTGATGAACAACGTCGACGTGGTGACGCCGCAGCTGCTGGAGATGATGCCGGCGCAGATCGCCGCACTGCGGAGTCTGCAGACCATGATGCTGACGCTGCACAGCACCATGTCCGGGATCATGGCGCAGGTCGAGGAGGTCGGCGGGGACTCGGCCGCGATGGGCCAGGACTTCGACGCGGCCAAGAGCGACGACTCGTTCTACCTGCCCCGCGAAGCGTTCGACAACCCGGACTTCCAGCGCGTGATCCAGCTGTTCTTGTCACCGGACGGGCACGCGGCGCGGTTCTTCATCACCCATGACGGCTATCCGGCGACGCCGGACGGCATGGCACGGGTGAACCTGATCAAGAAGGCCGCCACCGAATCCCTCAAGGGGACGCCGTTGTCGACCTCGAAGGTGTATGTGGCCGGCACCGCCGCACTGTTCAACGACCTGCAGGGAATCGCCGACTACGACCTGTTGATCGCCGGGATCACTTCGCTGGCAATCATTTTCATCATCATGCTGCTGATCACCCGAAGCTTCGTCGCCTCGCTGGTCATCGTCGGGACGGTGCTGGCCTCGCTGGGGGCGTCGGTCGGGCTGTCGGTATTGGTGTGGCAGTACATCTTCGGCATCCACCTGCACTGGCTGGTGATGGTGATGTCGGTGATCATCCTGTTGGCGGTGGGCTGTGACTACAACCTGCTGCTGGTCGCACGCTTCAAGGAGGAACTGGGCGCCGGGATCAAGACCGGCATCATCCGGGCGATGGGCGGCACCGGCAAGGTCGTCACCGCTGCCGGGTTGGTGTTCGCCTTCACCATGGCGTCCATGCTGGTCAGTGACCTGCGTGTGGTCGGTCAGGTGGGCACCACGATCGGCCTGGGCCTGCTGTTCGACAC
>CAYNJD010000407.1:0-2898 GCA_964397355.1 uncultured Mycobacterium sp.
TCGTAGCTGGTGCGCAATCCGCCCGAATGCGCCAGCGACACCACCGGCACGCCGCCCGCCGGCCCGGCGAACACCACCGTCGCCGCACCGGCGGCGTACACCGCCTGGCCTGCGACACCGGCCAAATCCACCCCGCGATGCCCGCGCTGCCAATCCGGCCGCGGCGCGTCGAACCCGCGCACCACCGCCGGGCGCGGCCGCAGCGGCCAGGCCAGCCGCACCGCGTCGGCTCGCGCCGGCGCAGCCAGCAAAAGGCTTCCGGCCAGCCACAACGCCGTCCACCGCATCCGCTCAGTTGACCTCGGCGGCCCCGAAGCCCGCCAGTCACCGCTGTGGACAAAGCAGCTGCTCGCACCGTGTAAACTCACATCCGCGGTTCGCATCAGCGGGCTGACTTCGCGTGCCTGCACCACAACGCAGATGCCGGGCGGTCCCCGACAGGGGTCCGGCATTTCAGCAGGCACCAGGGCCCGGCCTCATCCGACGCCGGGCGACAACCGACATAAAGGAATCATGGACTCATGGCTGTTGTAACCATGAAACAGCTGCTCGACAGCGGCACCCACTTCGGGCATCAGACCCGTCGCTGGAACCCCAAGATGAAGCGGTTCATCTTCACCGACCGCAACGGCATCTACATCATCGACCTGCAGCAGACGCTGACCTTCATCGACAAGGCGTACGAGTTCGTCAAGGAGACCGTCGCACACGGCGGCACCGTGCTGTTCGTCGGCACCAAGAAGCAGGCGCAGGAATCGGTCGCGGCCGAGGCCACCCGGGTCGGGATGCCCTACGTCAACCAGCGCTGGCTGGGCGGCATGCTGACCAACTTCTCCACCGTGCACAAGCGGCTGCAGCGGCTCAAGGAGCTCGAGGCCATGGAGCAGACCGGCGGCTTCGAGGGGCGAACCAAGAAGGAGATCCTGGGCCTGACCCGGGAGAAGAACAAGCTGGAGCGCAGCCTCGGCGGTATCCGCGACATGAACAAGGTGCCCTCGGCGGTGTGGGTCGTCGACACCAACAAGGAGCACATCGCCGTCGGCGAGGCCCGCAAGCTGGGCATCCCGGTGATCGCGATCCTCGACACCAACTGCGACCCCGACCTGGTCGACTACCCGATCCCGGGCAATGACGACGCGATCCGCTCGGCGGCGCTGCTGACCAAGGTGATCGCCTCTGCGGTGGCCGAGGGCCTGCAGGCCCGGGCCGGTCAGGGCAACGGCGAGGGCAAGCCGGAAGCCGAAGCGGTCGAGCCGCTGGCCGAATGGGAGCAGGAGCTGCTGGCGGGCGCCACCACCTCGGCGCCCGACGCCCCGGCGGCCGGCGCCGACACCACCACCACCGACGCATCGTAGGAAAGGCACACCACAGTGGCGAACTACACCGCTGCCGACGTCAAGCGGCTTCGGGAACTGACCGGCGCAGGCATGATGGACTGCAAGAACGCGCTGGCCGAGAGTGACGGCGACTTCGACAAGTCCGTCGAGTTGCTGCGGATCAAGGGCGCCAAGGACGTCGGCAAGCGCGCCGAGCGCGCCACCGCCGAAGGCCTGGTGGCCGCCAAGGACGGCGCCCTGATCGAGCTCAACTCCGAGACCGACTTCGTCGCCAAGAACGCCGAGTTCCAGGCGCTCGCCGACGAGATCGTCACCGCGGCCGCGGCCGCCAAGACCGACGACGTCGAGACGCTCAAGGCCGCCAAAGCCGGCGACCGCACCGTGGCCGAGGCCATCGAGGCGCTGTCGGCCAAGATCGGCGAGAAACTCGAGCTGCGCCGGGTCGCCTACTTCGACGGCACCGTGGAGACCTACCTGCACAAGCGGGCCTCCGACCTGCCGCCGGCCGTCGGTGTGCTGGTCGAGTACACCGGTGACAGCACCGAGGCGGCTCACGCCGTGGCGCTGCAGATCGCTGCGCTCAAGGCCCGCTATCTGACCCGTGACGACGTGCCCGCCGACGTGGTGGCCAACGAGCGCCGCATCGCCGAGGAGACGGCCAAGGAGGAGGGCAAGCCCGAGGCCGCCCTGCCCAAGATCGTCGAGGGCCGCCTCAACGGCTTCTACAAGGACGCCGTGCTGCTGGATCAGGCGGCGGTGTCGGACTCGAAGAAGACCGTCAAGGCGCTGCTCGACGAGGCAGGCGTGACCGTGACCCGCTTTGCGCGGTTCGAGGTCGGCCAGGCCTGAGTCGATGCGATTTCGGCGCGATAATCGCCGCGGAGCGCGCGGAATCGCGCCGAAATCGCTAATTTCTTAGCATGCAACACGTGCATGCCTTCGGTGACGACGCGCTCGGCGACTCCGACGCGGTCGGCCTGGTCGAACGGATCCAATCAGGCGACGTGTCGCCCGCCGAGCTCGTCGACGCCGCGATCGCGCGCACCGAGGCGGTCAACCCGCAGCTGAACGGGCTGGCCTACCGGGCGTTCGACCGGGCCCGCGCCGAGGCGGCCGCGCCGCGCACCGGCTACTTCGCCGGGGTGCCGACGTTCGTCAAGGACAACGTGAACGTCGCCGGGATGCCGACCATGCAGGGCACCGACGCGTGGCAGCCGCACCCGGCTGCCGCCGACGGTGACTTTGCCCGGCTATATCTGGGTACCGGGCTGGTCGCGCTGGGTAAGACCCAGCTGAGCGAGTTCGGGTTCAGCGCCGCGGCCGAGCACCCCCGGCTGGGCGCGGTGCGCAACCCGTGGAACACCGACTACACCGCCGCGGCGTCGTCGTCGGGATCGGCGGCGTTCGTCGCCGCCGGGGTGGTGCCGATCGCGCATGCCAACGACGGCGGTGGCTCCATCCGGATCCCGGCGGCCTGCAACGGACTGGTCGGCCTCAAACCGTCGCGGGGACGGTTGCCGCTGGACTCCGATCTGCGCGCCATGCCGGTGCGCATCGTCTA
>CAYNJD010000408.1:0-2898 GCA_964397355.1 uncultured Mycobacterium sp.
GGTTCACCGGCCAGCCCGAATTCGTCGAGAACTTCTTCTGGTTCATCGCCGAAGAGGTCCGCGAGTACCTTGCCGCACTCGGCCTTCGCAGCATCGACGAAGCCGTCGGGAAGGTCTACGCCTTGGACACCAGTCTGGCCCGCGCGCATTGGAAGGCACACAAGCTGGACCTGTCCCCCGTGTTGTATCAACCTGACTCCGCATTCATGAGCCAGGACCGCTACTGCACCACCGGCCAGGACCACGGCTTGGACAAGGCGCTGGACCAGCAGCTGATCAAAGTCGGCCGCCCGGCGCTGGAGTCGGGAACCCCGGTGAGCTTCGCCACCAAAATCTCGAACGTGAACCGCACCGTGGGGACAATGCTCGGCCACGAGGTGACCAAGGCCTATGGCGCCCAAGGGCTTCCCGACGACACCATCGACCTCACCTTCACCGGATCCGCCGGCAACAGCTTCGGCGCCTTCGTGCCGAAAGGTATGACGCTGCGGGTCTTCGGCGACGCCAACGACTACGTCGGCAAGGGCCTTTCGGGCGGCCACATCGTGATCCGCCCACCGGAGCCCCTTCCCGACGGCTACGTCGCCGAAGACAACATCATCGCCGGCAACGTGATCCTGTTCGGGGCGACCAGCGGCCGCGCTTTCCTGCGCGGAATCGTCGGGGAACGCTTCGCGGTACGCAACTCCGGCGCAGAGACCGTGGTCGAAGGGGTCGGCGATCACGGCTGCGAGTACATGACCGGCGGCAAGGTTGTCGTGCTGGGACGCACCGGGCGTAATTTCGCCGCCGGAATGTCGGGCGGGACGGCCTATCTGTACGACCCGGACACGCAGCTTCCAGCCAACCTGAACCCCGAGATGGTCGACCTCGAAGCGCTCGACGACTCGGACCTGGCCTGGCTGCACGACATCTTGTCGGCCCATGTGCAAGCCACCGGCTCTGCGGTCGGCAAGCGAATTCTGGACGATTGGTCAACGCACCGCGGCGATTTCGTCAAGGTGATGCCACGGGACTACCGGCGGGTGCTGCAGGCCATCGAGGCCGCCGAGACCGCCGGAACCGATATCAACCAAGCGATCATGGAGGCTGCTCATGGCTGACAGCAAAGGCTTCCTCACCCACACCGAGCGCATCCTGCCGCTACGGCGCCCGGTCGAAGAGCGCATCAAAGACTGGAACGAGGTGTACCAGGACTTCGCCGAGGACGAGCTGCGCCGGCAGGCCGGTCGCTGCATGGACTGCGGTGTTCCCTTCTGCCACAACGGGTGCCCACTGGGAAACCTGATACCCGAATGGAACGACCTGGTCCGCACCGGCCGCTGGCGCGAAGCCATCGACCGGTTGCACGCCACCAACAACTTCCCCGACTTCACCGGCCGGCTGTGCCCGGCGCCGTGCGAGCCGGCCTGCGTGCTGGGCATCAACCAGCCGCCGGTGACGATCAAACAGGTGGAATACGAGATCATCGAGCGGGCGTTCCGCGAGGGCTGGGTGCAACCCATCCGGCCCCGGACGCAGACCGGAAAAACGGTGGCCGTCGTGGGGTCCGGTCCGGCCGGGCTGGCGGCCGCCCAGCAGCTCACCCGGGCCGGGCACACCGTCACCGTCTACGAGCGCGACGACCGCATCGGCGGCCTGCTGCGCTACGGCATCCCGGAATTCAAGATGGAAAAGCGAGTGCTGGACCGCCGGCTGGCCCAGATGGAAGCCGAGGGCACCACGTTTCGCCCCGGGGTCAACGTCGGGGTCGACATCACCGCCGACGAGCTGCGCGCCCGGCACGACGCCATCGTCCTGGCCGGCGGGGCGACCGCCGCACGTGACCTGCCCATCGCCGGCCGGGAACTGACCGGGATCCACCAGGCCATGGAATATCTGCCCTGGGCCAACCGGGTGGCCGCCGGCGACCTCACCGAACCCCCGATCACCGCTAAGGGCAAGAAGGTCATCATCATCGGCGGTGGCGACACCGGCGCCGACTGCCTGGGGACCGTGCACCGCCAGGGCGGCACCTGCGTGCACCAGTTCGAGATCATGCCGCGTCCGCCGGAGACCCGCGACCCGTCAACCCCGTGGCCCACCTACCCGCTGGTCATGCGCACCACATCGGCCCACGAGGAGGGCGGCGAGCGCGTCTTCGCGGTCAACACCGAGGAGTTCACCGGTCACGACGGTCAGGTCACCGGACTGCGCGCCCACCGGGTGCTGCGCAAGAACGGCGCCTTTGAGAAAGTCGAGGGCACCGACTTCGAGCTTCAGGCCGATCTGGTGCTGCTGGCCATGGGCTTCACCGGGCCGGAGAGATCTCCGTTGCTCACCGGCCTGGGTGTCGATTTCAACCCGCGCGGCAATGTCGCCCGCGGCGCTGACTTCGCCACCGGCGTCCCCGGGGTCTATGTGGCCGGCGACATGGGCCGGGGGCAATCGCTCATCGTCTGGGCGATCGCCGAGGGCCGGGCCGCAGCGGCCGGAGTGGACCGGTACCTGATGGGCAAAACCGCACTGCCGGCCCCCATCACCCCCACCGCCATGGCGCTCCAGTAGGCGCAGCAGGGATCAGCCCGCAGCCAGGTCGGCGATGATCCCGGCGGCCGGGCCCGAGCGGATGCTGCGGTATGCGGTCCCGGCCCACAGGCTGGTGCCGTGCGGGTCGTCCAACGCCACCGCCGCCGCCCGGATCGGGGTGGTCATGTGGTTGATCTCCGGGTATCCCACCGGTGCCACGTCCTCGAAGTTGCGGGTGAAGTCGTTCTCCAGGCTGCGCGCGTAGCGACCGGAGAAGGCGCACGTCACCGTGGTGTTGCCGAACTCCGGGTTGGTCAGTGCCGCACGGTGGGTCGGGTTGGTTCCCGCCTCGTCGGCCAGCAGCAGCGCGGTGCCGACCTGGGCGGCCAC
>CAYNJD010000409.1:0-2880 GCA_964397355.1 uncultured Mycobacterium sp.
GCGGCGTTGACCGGGATACCGGCCTGGGAGATGTACAAGCCGTGGGCGATCACCTCGATCGCGGTGGCGGTCGCGATCGCGCTGGTGCTGTGGAACAAGATGATCCGCTTCGAGCACGCGCTGCTCGTCACCGTCGCCGGCGCCGCCGTCACGCTGGCCTACGCCTCGCCGGAGCCCTACGCGGCGATGATCACCGTGCTGCTGCCGCCGGTGCTGGTGCTGACCTGGTCGGGTCTGCGCGCCGGCGCGCGACGCCCGGCCGCATCCGCCGGGCCCGACCCTTCCGCCGAGACGGAATCCCACGACCGACACGCCGACGAGCCCGTCGCCGGATTCCGACTCGCGGGGGCCGGCGGCTGGGGCGCGGGGGCCGGCGGCTGGGGCGCGGTCATCGGCGGCGGCATCTTCCTGGGTTTCGCCGCCACCTTCTACACGCTGCTGGTGGGCTACACCGCGTTCACGGTGACGCTGATGGCGCTGCTGCTGGCCGCGACGCGTGCCGTCCAGCGCGCCGGCTTCAGGGCCACGCTGAACCCGCTGGCCCGGCTGGTGGTGATCGGCGTGATCGCCGCGGCCATCGCCTCGATCACCTGGGCGCCGTATCTGATGCAGACACTGCACAACCCGGTCAGCGACGGCGGCAGCGCCCGCCACTACCTGCCCCGCGACGGCGCCGAGCTGAGCTTCCCGATGCTGCAGTTCACGCTGCTCGGCGCACTGTGCATGCTGGGCACGCTGTGGCTGGTGGTCCGCGCCACCAAGTCGACCCGGGCGGCCGCGCTGGCGATCGGCGTCGCCGGGATCTACCTGTGGTCGGTGCTGTCGATGCTGTCGACGCTGGCCCGCACCACGCTGCTGAGCTTCCGGCTGCAGCCGACGCTGGCGGTGCTGCTGGCCACCGCCGGGGTGTTCGGCTTCATCGAGGGCGCGCGGGCGCTCGGCCGCGCCGCGACCGGCTGGCACACCGTGGTGTATCCCGCGGCCACCGCGGTGGGGCTGGCCGGGGCGGTGGGGTTCAGCCAGGACATCCCCGAGGTACTGCGGCCCGACATCACCGTCGCCTACACCGACACCGACGGTCACGGCGAACGCGGCGACCGGCGCGCGCCCGGTGCGGTCAAGTACTACGAGGCCGTCGACGCCGCCATCACCGAGGCGACCGGCAAGCCGCGGGACGAGACCGTGGTGCTCACCGCCGACTACAGCTTCCTGTCCTACTACCCCTACTGGGGTTTCCAGGGCCTGACCAGTCACTACGCCAACCCGCTGGCGCAGTTCTCGGCGCGCGCCGCCGCGATCCGGGCCTGGTCCAAGCTGGACACCGCCGAGCAGTTCACCCGTGCGCTCGACGACCTGCCGTGGCCGGCGCCGACGGTGTTTCTGATGCGGCACGGCCCCGGTGACAGCTACACGCTGCGGCTGGCCAAGGATGTCTACCCCAACCACCCCAACGTGCGGCGCTACACCGTGGAGTTGGACGCGGCACTGTTCGACGGGCCGGCGTTTCAGGTGGAAAAGATCGGCCCGTTCGTGCTCGCCATCCGCACCTGACGGCGCCGCCGAGCGCCCCGATAGCATCTAGGCCCGTGACCGATACGCGCGCCGACTACCGGATCGCTCGGACTGTGGCCGTCGTCGCCGGCGTGCTGGGCACCCTGCTGGCGATACTCACCCCGCTGCTGCCGGTCCGCCAGACCACCGCCGAGCTGAACTGGCCGCAGCACGGCGAGCTGGCCAGCGTGCAGGCGCCGCTGATCGGCTACGTGGCCACCGACCTGGACATCACCGTGCCGTGCCAGGCCGCCGCCGGGCTCACCAAGACCAAGACCGTGCTGCTCTCCACGGTGCCCAAGCAGGCCCCCAAGGCCGTCGACCGCGGCCTGCTGATCGAACGCGTCAACGACGACCTGGTGCTGGTGGTGCGCAACGTGCCGGTGGTGGTGGCGCCGCTGTCGCAGGTGCTCAGCCCGGCTTGCGAGAAGCTGACGTTCACCGCGCACGCCGACCGCGTCACCGCCGAGTTCGTCGGCCTCAAGCACGGACCCAACGCCGAGCACCCCGGCTCGCCGCTGAAAGGCACCCGCAGCGGCTACGACTTCCGGCCGCAGATCGTCGGCGTCTACACCGACCTGGACGGGCCGGCACCGGACGGACTGGACTTCAGCGCCAACGTCGACACCCGCTTCTCCAGCTCACCGACCCCGCTCAAGCTGGCCGCGATGATCCTCGGGGTGGCGCTGACGGTCATCGCGCTGATCGCCCTGCACGTGCTGGACACCGCCGACGGCACCCGCCACCGCCGTTTCCTGCCGGCCCGCTGGTGGTCGATGTCGCCGCTGGACGCGCTGGTGGCGCTGGTGCTGGTGTGGTGGCACTTCGTCGGCGCCAACACCAGCGACGACGGCTACATCCTGACCATGGCGCGCATCTCCGAGCACGCCGGCTACATGGCCAACTTCTACCGCTGGTTCGGCACCCCCGAAGCGCCGTTCGGCTGGTACTACGACCTGCTGGCGGTGTGGGCGCACGTGTCCACCACCAGCATCTGGATGCGGCTGCCCACCCTCGGTATGGCGCTGGCCTGCTGGTGGCTGATCAGCCGCGAGGTGATCCCCCGGCTGGGCCACGCCGTCAAGCACAGCACCGCGGCGGCCTGGACCGCGGCCGGCATGTTCCTGGCGTTCTGGCTGCCGCTGAACAACGGGCTGCGCCCGGAGCCGATCATCGCGCTGGGCATCCTGGCGACCTGGTGCTCGGTGGAACGCGCGGTGGCCACCAGCCGGCTGCTGCCGTTGGCGATCGCCTGCATCATCGGCGCGCTGACACTGTTCTCCGGGCCGACGGGCATCGCGTCCATCGGCGCGCTGCTGGTGGCGATCG
>CAYNJD010000410.1:0-2880 GCA_964397355.1 uncultured Mycobacterium sp.
CCGGCACCCATCAGCCGGGCCAGCGGCTTGGCGCCGCGAGCCTTGGCGTGCTCCTCGGTCTCGATGATCATCAACGCACCGGCCTCGCCGAACACGAATCCGTCGCGGTTCTTGTCGAACGGCCGCGACGCCTTCTCGGGCTCGTCGTTGCGGGTCGACATCGCGCGCATCATCGAGAACGCCGCGATCGGCAGTGCCTCGATGCCGCCCTCGACGCCACCGCAGACGACCATGTCGGCGTCGCCCATGACGATCTGGCGCCAGGCGTGCGCGATGGCCTCCGAACCCGACGAGCACGCCGAGACCGGGGTGATGACCCCGGCGCGGGCGCCGAGTTGCAGCCCGGCGACCGCCGCGGCACCGTTGGGCATGATCATCTGAACGGCCAGCGGCGACACCTTGCGGGGGCCGCCCTCGTTCATCAGGTCGTAGGTCTCGACGATCTTCTCGCCGCCGCCCAGACCGGTGCCGATGACGACCGCGAGCCGGTCCTTGTCGACATCGGGGCTGCCGGCGTTCTCCCACAGCCGGGTGCTGAGCAACTTGGACATCCGCTGGACGTAGGACATCCGCCGGATGTCCAGCCGGCCCATGTGGTCGTCGACCGGGTCC
The DNA here is from genome assembly GCA_964397355.1 of uncultured Mycobacterium sp. Taxonomy (GTDB): domain Bacteria; phylum Actinomycetota; class Actinomycetes; order Mycobacteriales; family Mycobacteriaceae; genus Mycobacterium. Next base: position 613 of record CAYNJD010000410.1, read on the forward strand.
TTGAGCTGGCCGCCGATCTTGACCGCCAGGTCCCACTTCTCGGTGAACTCGCCCTTGAGGACGTGGATGCCGCTCTCGCCGGCAAGCAGGGCCTTCCAGGTGCCGTCGATGTCGGCGGCCAGTGATGTGGTGGCCTCAACGGCGGTTACCACCACACTGGGGTAACCGCCGTTGGCCGTCGAAGGTTTGGAGGACACGGTCAGTTGCTCTCTGAACCGAACTTCTCGCGCAGGGCAGCGGCGGCCTCGGGGTTCTCGGCCTCCAGCTTCTGGATGTAGCTGACCACGTCACCGACGGTGCGCAGGCCCGCGAGGTCCTCGTCGGGGATCTTCACGCCGTACTTGTCCTCGGTCTGCACCGCGATCTCCACCATCGACAGCGAGTCGATGTCGAGGTCGTCGACGAAGGACTTCTCAACGGTCACCTCGGACGGCTCGATACCGGTCACCTCTTCGATGATCTCGGCGAGACCGGCGATGATTTCTTCCTGACTGGCAGGCACAGTGTGTTCCCTTCGGTTGGTTCCGCACGGGGTGTGCGGCTTGATTACTGCGTATCTGGTTGTGCAGGTTGGAGCGGGCTTGAAAAGGGGTTAGAACTCGGGGAGCCCGTCCAGATCCGCGGGGGACTTGACGGCGTGCGTCGGGGTCCCCCGAAGTTCGCGTTTGGCGATGCCGGCGAGCGTTCCCGCGGGCGGGAACTCCACGATCGCCGTGACCCCCCGAGTGCGGAGCGTCTCGGTGCACAGGTCCCAGCGCACCGGCCGGGTCAGCTGCGCGACCAGGTGATCCATCGCCTCGGTCGCCGACGTCACCGGTTGCCCGTCGCGGTTGGACAACAACGTGGCGGTGGGCTCGGATGTGCTGACCTGTGCCGCAGCGGCCGAGTAGGCCTCGAGCGCGGGGACCATGTACTGGGTGTGGAATGCCCCCGCAGTGGCCAGCCTACGCACCCGCGCCTTGGCGGGCGGGTCCTCGGCCAGTTTGTCCAGCGCGGTCAGCGGGCCGGCCGCCACGATCTGGCCGGCGGCGTTGCGGTTGGCCGGGGTCAGATCGAGCACCTCCAGGCGGGCCAGCACCTCGGCCTCGTCGCCACCGAGCACCGCCGCCATGCCGGTCGGCTCCAGCGCGCAGGCCTTGGCCATCTCGCGGCCGCGGGTGGCGGCGAGCATGACGGCGTCGTCGGGGGAGATCACCCCGGCGATCGCATACGCCGCGATCTCACCGACGGAGTGGCCGGCTACGACTACGTCACTGCCGCTCAGCGAGCCGTCGCGCCGCTTGGCCAGCTCGGCGTGGGCCAGCAGTGTGGCCGCCACCACCAGCGGCTGGGTGACCGCCGTGTCGGTGATCTCCTCGGCGGTCGCGGTGGTGCCCAGCGCGACCAGATCCAGGCCGCTGATCGTCGACCAGGCGGCCAGCTGATCGGCGGAACCGGGCAGCTCCAGCCACGGCGACAACATGCCGGGGGTCTGCGATCCCTGTCCGGGAGCGAGCAACGCAATCACGTCTTTAAGAGAACATTGTGAAGCGCGATTTGCAGGATGTCCTAGATTATGAACATTGTCTTATGTTTTTGTGGAGGTTCCACAAAACTGCTATCCGATGCGACACGTTCGATACCGTCTTGCGACAACTGCCCGATTGCCGGCGTGTCCGCCGGAGTGTCTCGGGCTTCCGCCCGCCGCAGGACTCACCCGACCTGGTGCTCGTCGGGTGCGGTACCGGCCACCATCGGCGTGGCATAGCTCACGTGTGCGCTGCTGAAGCTGGCATGTTGGGCCTGATTGGCCAGTCGGCCCACGGTGGCGGCGACCCGCAGCACGTAGGCGTCGCGCGGCTGGGTCGGATCGCGTCCGGTGAAGTCGGCGATGCGCTTGAGTCGGTAGCGGACGGTGTTTGGATGAACGAACAACTTGCGGGCGCAGGCCTCGATCGCGCCGCCACAGTCCAGATAGGCGTCCAGCGTCTCGGTCAGTGACGGGCCGGCCTCGGCCAGCGGCCGCATCACATCGGTGTGCAACGCCGCGATCGCCGAGGCGTCCCCGATCAAAGCCCGCTCCGGCAGCAGCTCGCGGGCCAGCACCGGCCGGGGCGCCCCGGTCCAGCCGACGACGGCGTTCATGCCGGAGATCGCCTCACTGGCGCTGTGGTAGGCCGCGGTCAGGCTCGGCGCGGTCGGGCCGATCACCACCGGCCCGTCGGAGAACGCGCCGAGCAGGTCGGCCAGGAACTTCTGGGTCGGCGACAGCGGGCCGGACACGATGGC
>CAYNJD010000411.1:0-2858 GCA_964397355.1 uncultured Mycobacterium sp.
CTGGTCGCGGTGCTGCTCGGGGTCCGCGCCATGATCCTGGTGGCCCGCTCGATCTCCGATCCGGTCCGCGAGGTCGTGGGCGCGATGGCCCGGGTGCAGCACGGTGAGATGGACGCCTCGGTCGGCGTCTACGAGCAGTCCGAGATCGGCCGGCTGCAGACCGGGTTCAACCGCATGGTGGCCGGCCTGCGCGAACGCGACCGGCTGCGTGAGTTGTTCGGCCGGCACGTCGGCTCCGACGTCGCCCGGCTGGCGGTGGAGCGAGATCTTGAGCTCAGCGGCGACGTGCAGGAGGCGGCGATCCTCTTCATCGATCTGGTGGGTTCGACCGAGTTGGCCGCCACCCATCCCCCCGATGAGGTCGCCGGGGTGCTCAATGACTTCTTCCGCATCGTGGTGGCCGCAGTCGACGCGCGGCGCGGCCTGATCAACAAGTTCCAGGGTGATGCGGCACTGGCGGTGTTCGGCGCCCCGGTCCCCTCCGACGGGGCGGCCGCCGCGGCGCTGGCCACCGCCCGCACGCTGCGCGACCAGCTTCACCGGCTGCCACTGGTGGACTTCGGGATCGGTGTCTCGGCGGGGCCGGTTTTCGCCGGCAACATCGGCAGCGAGAACCGCTATGAGTACACCGTGGTCGGCGACGCCGTCAACGAGGCGGCGCGGCTGGCCGACCGCGCCAAGACCGTCACCGCCCGGGTGCTGTGTTCTGCGAGCGCCCTGGAGCGGGCCGACGACGACGAGCGCGCACACTGGGCCCGGCACGGCTCGGCGGTGCTGCGCGGCCGCGCGAATCCCACCGTGATGTCCGAGCCGACGACCGGGGTGTGATCCAGCTCCCACGTCCATGCCACACTCGGGGCATGGTTTACGCGATCGCCCGCCCCCAGATCGAGGGCAACATTGCCGTCGGTGAAGACCGTCAGCTGGGCTTTGCCGAGTTCGGCGCTCCGCAGGGCCGCCCGATGTTCTGGCTGCACGGCACCCCCGGCGCCCGCCGGCAGATTCCGGTCGAGGCGCGGATCTACGCCAAGGACGCCAACATCCGCCTCATCGGGGTGGACCGGCCCGGCATCGGGTCCTCGACGCCCCACCAATACGCGTCGGTGTTGCAGTTCGCCGACGACCTGCGCACCGTTGCCGACACGCTCGGCATCGACAAGATGGCGGTCATCGGCCTGTCCGGCGGCGGGCCGTACACGCTGGCGTGCGCCGCGGCCATGCCCGAGCGGGTGGTGGCGGCCGGCATCCTGGGCGGTGTCGCCCCGGCGGTGGGCCCCGACGCCATCGACAGCGGCCTGATGACGCTGGCCCGGTTCGCCGAGCCGGTGCTGGAGCGCGCCGGACGCCCGATCAGCATGCTGGCCACCGGGCTGATCCGGATGATCCGGCCGGTAGCCGAACCGGCGCTGGAACTCTACGCACTGATCTCCCCCGAGGGCGACCGCCGGCTGCTGGGCCGGCCGGAGTTCAAGGCGATGTTCCTCGACGACCTGCTCAACGGCTCCCGCAAGCAGCTCGCCGCCCCCATCGCCGACGCCGTGCTGTTCGCCCGCTACTGGGGCTTCCGGCTCGACGAGGTCAAGGTGCCGGTGCACTGGTGGCACGGCGACGCCGACCACATCGTGCCGTTCTCGCACGGCGAGCACGCGGTCACGTTGCTGCCCGATGCCCGGCTGTACCCGCTCCCCGGGGAGAGCCACCTGGGCGGGCTGGGCCGCGCCGAGGAGATCCTGCACACCATGGTGCAGGTCTGGGATAGCGCCGAAGCGCGCTGACCGATGACCGCGCCCCAATCGATCAGGGAGCTGTTCGATCAGCTCGGCCTGCAGGAGGTGCCGTCCGCCGACGGCACCCTGACCATGGAGATGCCGGTCGACGAGCGGGTGACCAACACCGCCGGCGGACTGCAGGGCGGGTTGATCGCCACCATGGCCGACGTGGCGGCCGGCCAGCTCGCCGCCCGCAGCACGGCGTTCGGCAACGGCATCGCCACCACGGACCTGTTCATCCGCTACCTGCGGCCGATCAAGATCGGACCCGCGCGTGCCGTCGCCGCCATCCTGCGCACCGGCCGGCGCTCGGTGGTGGTGCAGGTCGACATCTACCGCGGCAACGACGACGAGCTGGCCGCCACCGCGACGGTGAACTTCGCCGCGATCGAGCTGCCCGGCTGATCTTGGGTGTTCGACCGCCGCGGGTCGGGTACCCCCGGCCGGGTGGGTTCGGTGAGTGAACGATGAGTACGGTCGCGGTTGCCGCGTTCAGAGACTTTGAAATCTATCTGCTCATGACGATGCGGCGGAGATTGTCGATGGCAGACAACGACGCGTCACTCGAAGCGAAGCTAACCGAACACGGATCGTCACTCCCCGACGCGGAACGTATATACCAGCGAACTACCGAGGCCTTCAACGACCGGGCAACTGCGTTCAGCGCCCTGAAGGGCCTGCTGGATATCGCCGACCCCGAGTGCGTGGCGTTCCAACACCGCAGTGTGTTATGGCCCGGATTCGATTTTGACGTCGTCGGAAATCGGGACGGAGTTCTCAGGTCAGCCCGCTTCAAGCAGACCGAGCCCAGTGCGCATACAGCTGAATCGCCGGCCGGGGTCAAGATTTGGAGCATGGATGTCAGCCATTTCGAGCAGACGTTTCGACCACTCACCCTTCGGCATCAGACAAGCCATTTCGACAAGTTCCTGCCCGCGTACGAGGAATACGAATTCCGATGGGAGGGAGAGCGATACGGCGCACGATTCGTCTGGGGCCTCTTCTTATCCTCATCCATCTTCTGGGAGTGAGTGTGCCAGAACATAGTCGGACATCTCACCGCTAATCGCGAATCAGGCCGCCATGACG
>CAYNJD010000412.1:0-2850 GCA_964397355.1 uncultured Mycobacterium sp.
TTCAGGCCATCAACGGCTCTATCTCCGACAGCACCGCCACCGGTGGTGACGGCGGAGCCGGCGGCTTCGGTGGCTACGCCACAGTGAGTGCCACCAACAACGGCGCCATCTCCGATAGCACTGCAACCGCCGGCGACAGCACTGACGGTGGTGCCGGTGGTGCCGCGAACGTCTCCGCCGACGGTGCGGGCAGCTCGATCGGCAGCAGCGACGCCACCGGCGGCAATGCCGGCAGCGGTGGCGACGGTGGCAGTGCCGCCATCCGTACCTTCATCGGCGGTGCCATTACCGGCAGCTCTGCCACCGCCGGTAATGGCACCGACAGCGGCGACGGCGGCAACTCCTCGGTGACGGCAGCTATTGGGGCAAGCATCACCGCAAGTTCCGCGAATGCGGGCGACGGCGGCCTCGGCGACGCCAACGGTGGCACGGGTGGTCACGGTGGTGACGCCAGCATGTTGGCCAATGGCGGCGCCAGCATCACTGGTAGCACCGCCGCTGGAGGTGACGGCGGGGCCGGCACCGACGGCGGTGCCGGCGGCGCCGCCGGACACGGGATCGTTCAGGCACAGGGTGCGGGTAGCACCGTCAGTGACACCACCGCCACTGGAGGTGACGGCGGGGCCGGCACCAATGGTGGCACCGGTGGACCCGGTAGTTCCGCCATTGCAGAGGCCCTGGGGGGTGGTGTCCTCAATGCAGGCACCCTCACCGGCGGAACTGGCGGCGAGGGTGTCGACGGCGGCCACGGTGGTCCCGGCGGCCCCGCGGAGATGACCGCCGGTGAGGACGCCGGGGGCGGCACCGTCACCGGGTCGGCGACCGGCGGTGTCGGCGGCACCGGCACCGACGCCGGCAGCATCGGCGGCAAGGGCGGCCCCGCTGACGTCACCTCCGGGAAGACCACCACCTTCTTCGGCCCGGCCGGCGGTCCCGGCGGCGACACCACCGGCGACGCCACCGGGGGCAACGGCGGTGACGCCACCGGCGGCGGGCAGGGGGGCGACGGCGGCGGCGCCTCGGTCAACACCGGCGGCGACCAAGCGGTGGTCAACGGCACCTCCCAGGGCGGCCAGGGCGGCGGCGGCCTCGACGGCGGCACCGGCGGCGACGGCAACTACGGGCGAGTCAACGCCTACAGCATCCAGGGCACCGACACCGGGCCCGCAACCGCCAGCGGCACCGCGACCGGCGGAAGCGGCGGCGATGGCACCGGTGCGGGCAGCGTCGGCGGTAACGGTGCGGCCGGCAACATCGGCGCCGGACCCAGCACCGTTCCCGGCAGAGTGCCCCTGCCTCCCGACGCTGTTGCGCAGGGTGGTAACGGCGGCGACGGCTCGGACGGCCACACTGCCCCGAGTGGCGGTGATGCGGGTGGACCGGCGGAAGGCGACATCTTCACCCAGCCGGGTCAGAACCACACCACCCCGGCCATCGGGCAGGACGGTCAGGACAACCCGCCTAGCCCGTAACCGTGTAGGGATCTGAGAAGCCCTCGGCCCGGCCGTACCACCGGGCCGAGGGATTCTCAGCGCAGTCGCACGACGAGTCCTGACAGCAGCCAGCGCTGCCACGTGAAGTGTGCTGCCGAGGTGGCAACAGCAGACCGCGGGTATCCAACGAGGAACAGGACGGCGGGGTCGGCTGGACCGGCAGCCGATCCTGTACAGGCCGTGGCCGTCGCTTGGACAACGGCGACGGTGCTGGTCTTTTCCTCAGAATTCTGCGCCGAGATTTAACTTCAGCTGATCCATCGACCTGGGCGGATAGTCGCAGGTTAATGCCCATAACAACGGGCAAGGGGACTTGTTCCAGTTTTATGGAATGGGGTTGACTCGATCAGAATCAGTGTTAACGTGCATTCTCACAGAGCTCGTTATGCCGCTGTTATGCGCCTGTTAAGAGAGTTGGGGACATGTCTCGTCGTCGTCAGGGTGGGGTCAAGGGTCGTCGTAGCAGCCGCGTTGTCGGTGCTGGTAGTGCGGTCGGAGCGTTTCTCGCGTTCGGGATGGCTCCGCTGGCCAGTGCGCCGGCGCATGCCGATATCGACGATGTGCTGGTCGATTTGTTGGGGCAGGGACTCGGTGATGCCGTTGCCGATCTAGGCGTTAACTTCGCTGATCAGGATGCCTGGCAGGTGGTGTTGGATCCGGCCAGTTGGGGTGCGTTCTTTGATGGCCTCGGTGACCAGTCCACCTGGGATGCGGTCATGGCTGACCTTGACCTGAGCGCTGCCGGTTCGGCTGTTGCCGATGTGCCGGGTGCTGCTGATGCGTCCTTCAACTGGGGCGACATCAACTGGCTGATGCCGTTCGGAGACGGCGCCGATGGCACCGCCGCTCACCCGGATGGTGGTCCGGGGGGCTGGATTTGGGGCAATGGTGGTGACGGCTGGGACGCCGATGGCACGGGCGGTGTCGACGATGGTGGCGATGGTGGTCAGGCCGGGCTGTTCGGTGGCGACGGCGGGGCCGGTGGTGACGGCATCGACGGTGGTGATGGTGGTGACGGTGGCGCCGCCGGTCTGTTCTCGTGGTTCAGCCATGGTGGTGCTGGCGGCAACGGTGGAGACGGCGTCGACGGTAGCGACGGCGGTAATGGTGGCGCCGGTGGTGACGCCGCGACGTGGGGGTTCTTCAGCACTGCGGGTGCTGGTGGTAACGGCGGCGCCGGCGCGGTTGGCGCGATGGGTACGGCCGGTTTGGCTGGCGCGGATGGCGGCGCTGGTGGCAATGGTGGCGCCGGCGGTAAGGGCTCGACCTTCTTTGGTGCCGGCGGCAAGGGCGGCAACGCCGGTGCCGGTGGCAACGGTGGTAACGGTGGCGCGGGGGTCGAGGGTGACGACGCCAC
>CAYNJD010000413.1:0-2849 GCA_964397355.1 uncultured Mycobacterium sp.
TAATTTGTCGTCCATGACGAGCGAAGAACAACTCCGGCAGATAGCCAGGGACGTATTCCCGGACTGGTCGCGGCCGCCCAGGATCGTGGTTGAGCAGATCGGCGAGCTGATCAGGCGATGGCCGGTTGAAGGCTTCGCCCGCGAGAACCTGCCGGACCAGCAGCGCCGTCTGGTGTGGATCGACAGGCACGCGATCGGACAGCTGGACTACATCGCGGACGCTGCGGAGGAGCAGGATCTGGATGCGCTGATCCGGCCGCTGAGCCAGGTCACTGGGGTCGACGTCAACGCCCATGGTTCGGCGGACGCTTTCGGGGAGCGAACGTACCGGCGCGCAATGCTGGTGCGCTTCGCATCGGGGAATCCGATTGTGGTCGACACGACCCAGTACACGAACGACAGCCTTCGTGGTAACGCCGACCGGTTCATCGATCGGGTACTGGACGCACTGGCGGGCACATCCGCCGGGGAATCGGCGTAATCGGAATATGGCGACAGTCGAGGCACTGGCTGACGCTGCCGCCGCAACCTGCCATGACGACGTCCAGCACCGCTGTCCGTCCTCTCGAGTCCCTGCGCATGCCAGTAGGGTGCGACCGTGGTGGCACCGAACGACACGATCCTGCTGACCGACGAGTTCCGAGAAGCATTGGGACTGTTGGCCGCGGGCCGGAACCTGTTTCTGACGGGAAAGGCCGGCACGGGTAAGTCGACGCTCATCCGCTACTTCATGGCGAACACCCACCGCAACGTCGTGGTCGTCGCCCCGACGGGCATCGCGGCCCTCAACGTCGACGGCCACACCATCCACCGGCTGTTCGGTTTCCGCCCCACCACCACGCTGTCCGATATCAGCGGCGGGGACTACCGGCCCGGGCGCTTCACCAAAACGCTCGGCAAGCTGCAGACCCTGATCATCGACGAGGCGTCGATGGTGCGCGCGGACGTGTTCGACATGATCGCGGGGGCATTGCAGCGGTTCGGCCCAGAGCCCGGACTGGCGTTCGGCGGCGTGCAGGTCGTGCTGGTCGGCGACCTGTACCAGCTGCCGCCCGTGGTCACCGAGCGGGAGCAGCACTACTTTTCGACCACCTATGACACCCCGTACTTCTTCTCGGCGAATGCTTTCAGCCGGGAGGTTTTCCCGAGTGTGTCGCTGACGACGGTGTTCCGTCAGCTCGGGGATGACCGGATGACCGCGATTCTCAACGAGATTCGTGAGGGGGTGTTGCTCGGTCATGCTCAGCAGCAGCTGGACTCCCGGGTGGACGCCGACTTCGTGCCGCCGGACGGCGAATTCTGGCTGACGCTGGCGCCCACCAACGGGCTGGTGACCGCCCGCAACCGGCAACAGCTCGAACGGCTGCCCGGCGACGAAATGGTGCACCGGGCAACCGAATCCGGCGACCTGTCGTTGTTCGACAAACCGATCGACGACGAATTGCGGTTCAAGGTCGGCGCCCAGGTGATGATGCTCAACAACGACCAGGCGGAGCGCTGGGTGAACGGCTCGATCGGACGCGTGGTCGGCGTGGGCTATGACCGTCACGGCGCGGTGGTGGAGGTCGAGTTCCCCGACGGGGACACCGCTGAGGTCGCCCCATTCATGTGGGAGGCCACTCGCCCGGTGGTCGAGGGCGGCACCTTGCGCCGGGAGGTTGTCGGCACCTTCACCCAACTGCCGTTCAAGTTGGCCTGGGCGATCACGATTCACAAGAGTCAGGGCCAGACGCTGGAGCGGCTGGTGGTGGACCTGTCTGGCGGCATGTTCTCCACTGGGCAGCTGTACGTCGCACTGAGTCGGTGCACGTCATTGGCCGGCCTGGTGCTGAAACGCCCTGTGCTGCCTAAGGATCTGAAGGTGGACCGCAGGATCGCCCGGTTCCTGCGGACCTCGACCAGCCACGAGCGGTCTCGCCGTTTCTGTGCGATCGGCCTGCTGACCGTGGGTGATGAGGGCCGGATGTCCCGGCCGCGCCCGGTGGAGTTGGCGGTGGCGTTCGACGACGGCACGGCGGTGTCGACGCTGATCAATCCGCAGCGGGACCTGGCTGATGCCCGGCAGGCATACCGGATCGGGGTAGCGGACGTGCTGTTGGCACCCACATTGCGGGAAGCCTGGGCGGTGATCGCCCCGATGCTGGCCGGGTGCACACCGGTGGGAGCGAAGATCGACGAGACGCTGGGGCTGATCGACTTCGAACTCAAACGGCTGGGTCAGGTCGTTCCGATGCCGTTGGGCATCGAACTGGATGGCGCAGATGTCGCCGGCCGCACCGCGCTGCAGCGGGCCAGATCGGCTCTCGGCGCCTTGGATGGCGTCGACCTGACGGTCGGCTCATCGCCGTTCGAAGAACCCGACGAGACCGACGTACTCGCGGGAATCCTGGTCAGCCGCGATCATGACGTCACAACACCGACGGCGGATCACCTTCCGGCGCTGTCGGCGTTGCTGCGGATCGGCCGCGGTCTCGGATCCATCCTGCTGGGTACCGCTTCGGGTGAGGAGACCTCGTTGCCGGGGGAGACGAGCTGGGAGCAGGCGGCTCGGCAGTCGGCAGCCGATCAACTGTTGCTGGCGGCGGCCCGCGCGCGACTCCCCGTTGAGGTGTTGGCGCGGTTGCGGGAGGCGTTGCGGGCGCTGGGCGCCGGTGAACAAGCTACCGGGCTGGCCCAGGCGCCTTCGGCGGGCAACATCGATGCGGTCCTAATCCCCGGTGCCCGCATCTGTTTCACCGGAACCGCGGTCGACGGCCAAGGCCGCACGGTGGATCGCGACGAGATGGAGCGGCTGGCCGCCTCGGCCGGACTGGCGCCGGTGCGTTCGGTGACCAAGACCCGCTGCGAGG
>CAYNJD010000414.1:0-2847 GCA_964397355.1 uncultured Mycobacterium sp.
GCTGGTGGGCGCGGCCGCGGCCAAGGCCTACGCCGCGGCCTGGGGGGTGCCGTTATACGCCGTCAACCACCTGGGCGGGCACCTGGCCGCCGACGTCTACGCCCACGGGCCGCTGCCGCAGTGCGTGGGGCTGCTGGTCTCCGGCGGTCACACCCACCTGCTGCATGTGCGATCGCTGGGGGAGCCGATCGTCGAACTGGGCAGCACCGTCGACGACGCCGCCGGCGAGGCCTACGACAAGGTGGCCCGGCTGCTCGGGCTGGGCTACCCCGGCGGGCGGGTGCTCGATGAGCTGGCCCGTACCGGCGACGCCGGCGCCGTGGTGTTCCCGCGCGGGATGACCGGTCCGCGTGACGCCCCGTATGCGTTCAGTTTCTCGGGCTTGAAGACCGCGGTGGCCCGCTATGTGGAGGCCAACCCCGACTACGTGCCCGCCGACGTGGCGGCCGGGTTCCAGGAGTCGGTCGCCGACGTTCTGACGGCCAAAGCGGTGCGGGCGGCCACCGACCTCGGCGTCGGCACGCTGCTGATCGCCGGCGGGGTGGCCGCCAACTCCCGGCTGCGCGAGTTGGCCGAACACCGGTGTGCGGCGGCCGGGCTGACGCTGCGCATCCCGCCGCTGCGGTTGTGCACCGACAACGGGGCGATGATCGCGTCGTTCGCGGCCCAGCTGATCGCGGCCGGGGCGCCGCCGTCGCCGCTGGATGTGGCCACCGACCCCGGCCTGCCGGTCACCCGCGCCCAGGTGGGGTGAGCCCCGTCCACGGAAGATGCGAATCGCACCGGGGCCACCTTGAGTGCTAGCACTCTCATGTATAGAGTGCTAGGTGGCAGTCGGACGATTCCTTGCTCGGCACCCGCGACGACGACGTGAGGGCTCGCACGAATGCCGAACACCTTAAGTAAGTACGTTCCGATGGGCCCCGGCTTGTGCCGGGGCGCATCCAGACAATTGTGGAGGGCTCCAATCGTGGCGAGCGTGAACATCAAGCCACTCGAGGACAAGATCCTCGTTCAGGCCAACGAGGCCGAGACCACGACCGCTTCGGGTCTGGTCATTCCCGACACCGCCAAGGAGAAGCCGCAGGAAGGCACCGTCATCGCCGTCGGCCCCGGCCGGTGGGACGAGGACGGCGACAAGCGGATTCCGCTGGACGTCAAAGAGGGCGACGTCGTCATCTACAGCAAGTACGGCGGCACCGAGATCAAGTACAACGGCGAGGAGTACCTGATCCTGTCCGCTCGCGACGTGCTGGCAGTCGTCGGCAAGTAGTCACAAGTAACCACGGTGTCCGCCCCGGAGATCCCCGCACCAATCTGGTTTTGGGGGGCGATCTCCGGGGCGGCGCGCGTGACGGAAAGGGTTGAACATTCGTGAGCAAGCAGATTGAGTTCAACGAGGCCGCGCGCCGGGCCATGGAAGCCGGCGTGGACAAGCTGGCCGACGCGGTCCGGGTGACGCTGGGCCCGCGTGGCCGCGCCGTGGTGCTGGCCAAGTCGTTCGGCGGCCCGACGGTGACCATGGACGGCGTCACCGTGGCCCGTGAGGTCGACCTGGAGGACCCGTTCGAGAACCTGGGTGCGCAGCTGGTGAAGTCGGTGGCCACCAAGACCAACGACGTGGCCGGCGACGGCACCACCACGGCCACCGTGCTGGCCCAGGCCCTGATCTCCGGTGGGCTGCGCAACGTCGCGGCCGGCGCCAACCCGATCGCGCTGGGCTCCGGGATCGCCAAGGCGGCCGACGCGGTGTCGGCGGCGCTGCTGGCGGCGGCCACCCCGGTGTCCGGCAAGGATTCGATCGCGCAGGTGGCCAACGTGTCCTCGCGCGACGAGCAGATCGGTGAGCTGGTCGGCGCGGCGATGACCAAGGTCGGCGCCGACGGCGTGGTCAGCGTGGAGGAGTCCTCGACGCTGTCCACCGAATTGGAGATCACCGACGGTGTCGGGTTCGACAAGGGCTTCCTGTCGGCCTACTTCGTCACCGACTTCGACTCCCAAGAAGCCGTGCTCGAGGACGCGCTGATCCTGCTGCACCGCGACAAGATCAGCTCGCTGCCGGACCTGCTGCCGCTGCTGGAGAAGGTCGTCGAGGCGGGCAAGCCGCTGGTGATCATCGCCGAGGACGTCGAGGGCGAGCCGCTGTCGACGCTGGTGGTCAACGCGATCCGCAAGACGCTGAAGGCCGTCGCGGTCAAGGCGCCGTACTTCGGCGACCGGCGCAAGGCGTTCCTGGAGGATCTCGCGATCGTCACCGGCGCCCAGGTGATCAACCCCGACGTCGGCCTGACGCTGCGGGAGGCCGGCCTGGATGTGCTGGGTACCGCGCGCCGGGTGGTGGTGTCCAAGGACGACACCGTGATCGTCGACGGCGCGGGCACCGCCGAGGCGATCGCCGGCCGCGTCAAGCAGCTGCGCGCCGAGATCGCGGCGACCGACTCCGACTGGGACCGCGAGAAGCTCGAGGAGCGGCTGGCCAAGCTGGCCGGCGGCGTGGCGGTGATCAAGGTCGGTGCGGCCACCGAGACCGCGCTCAAGGAGCGCAAGCACCGGGTCGAGGACGCGGTGGCGGCGGCCAAGGCCGCGGTCGAGGAGGGCATCGTCACCGGCGGTGGCACCGCACTGGTGCAGGCCCGGAAGGCGTTGTCGGAGTTGGCGTCCTCGCTCGGCGGCGACGAGAAGCTGGGCGTGGAGGTGTTCTCCGCCGCGCTGAGCGCGCCGCTGTACTGGATCGCCAGCAACGCCGGCGTCGACGGGGCGGTGGTGACCAGCAAGGTCGCCGAGCTGCCGGCCGGGCAGGGCTTCAACGCCGCGACGCTGTCCTACGGTGACCTGGCCGCCGACGGC
>CAYNJD010000415.1:0-2831 GCA_964397355.1 uncultured Mycobacterium sp.
CTCCGGCGGGGAGGGGGGCGGAAACAGCGGCGCCGGCTCGGGTGGCGGCGGCGCGAACTCCGGCGGGGGCGGCGGTGCGAACGGGTCGACCGGCCCGGCGTCGACCGCCGCCGGGTCGCCGGGCTGCTGCGGCGGGTCGGCCAGCGCCGATCCGCTGCCGAGCGTGAGCGCCGCGGCCAGTCCAGCGGTGGACAGCCAGGCCCCGATACCCGCGAGCTTCCATCCCGACATGCGTTGTACCTCCGGTCACAAATCTTGATTTCAAGTGTGGCATAGCGTGACCGCCAGCTAACTCGCACAGCGAGTGGAAAAGAGCGGAAATCAGGACGCGAATGCTGCTGAGCTGCGGATTCACCGGCCAATGCAGTGGCGAAGGTTACCGTGGTCGCCGACGTCAGGGAACAACGAATAGCCGTCTGCTGGCCGCGATCCCCACCGCCGCGACGCCGACCAGCGCTGCCGACGCGCTCAGCATCGCCGCGGTTCCGGCCCATTCGAACAGCAGCCCGCCGGCCAGCGACCCACCGGTGATGCCGACCTGAAACGCCGTCACGTACAGGCCCGAGGCGCCGTCGGGGTCGTCGGGCGCGGTCCGCATCGCCGCGGACTGCAACATCGGCGACACCGCCATCGCCATCGCACCCCACAGCACGATCGCCGCCGCGCCCGCCACCGTGGTGCCGGTCGTGTGGCGCCCGCCGATCGCCAGCGCGGCCAACACCACGAAAGCCGTCGACAGCGCCGCCATGCAGCTACCGGTGACCGCCTTGGGCCGGTGATCCAGCGGCCGGGCCAGCGGTGGCATCGCGATCAGCCCGGCCGCGCCGAACGCGGCCAGCAGCCAGGCCAGCCGGGCGCCCGGAACGCCGACCACGTCACCGATGATCACCGCGATATAGGTGTAGGAGATGAAATGACCGATGACCGCGATCAGCATCAGCGTGCTCACCGCCAGCAGCCGCCCGTTGCGGTGGTGGTTGCGTCCCACCAGCGCCAGCTGGTCGGTGGTGAGCACCAGCGGGGGCAGCGCGGCCCGGGCCGCCACGGTGATGATCGCCGCCGCGGCGGTGATCACCACCACCGCCAGCCGCCAGCCCCACAGCAGGCTCATGGCCGATGTCAGCGGAATGCCGACCACCAGCGCCAGGCTGGTGCCGACGTAGATCGCCGTCGTCGCCCGGCCGGAATGACTCGGCGGCACCAGCCGGGTGGCGATGGGAGCCAGCACCGACCACATCAGGCCGTGGGTGACCGCACACAGCGCCCGGCCGCCGGCCAGCACCGCGAAGTTCGGCGCCATCGCCGAGATCACCTGCGAGCCGGTCAGGCAGACCAGGGTCAGCAGCAGCACCCGGCGGCGCGGCCAGAAGGCCGTCAAGCGCACCAGCGGGATCGTGGTCGCCGCGGCCACCACCGCGTACCAGGCCAACAGGGTCCCGACCAGCGCCTCGCTGACGCCCAGGCCTTCCGAGATCGCGGGCAGCGCACCGACCGGCAGGATCTCCGCGGTGGCATAGATGAACGCGGCGGCGGCCAGGATGGCCAGCTGCGCCGTGGTCCGCGGCGTCCACGGGCCGGTTCGGGGTTTTCCAGTGTCGACAGTCATGGTGTGGGGGCAGCGTCGAGTGGTGTGTGGCGCATTGCGCTCCCGGTAACTGCTGGATCACATGGTAACGGCGGGTGGGTCAGGAACGAACCAACCGCGCGATAGCGGCCGAGGCTTCGGTGAGTTTGGCGTCGGCCTCCTCGCCGCCGGACGCCACCGCGCCGCTGACGCAGTGCACGAGATGTTCGTCGAGCAGGTTCAGCGCCACCGAGCGCAGCGCGCTGTTGACCGCGCTGATCTGGGTGAGGACGTCGATGCAGTACTTGTCCTCGTCGATCATCTTGGCGATTCCGCGCACCTGCCCCTCGATGCGGCGCAGCCGTTTGGCGTAGTTGTCTTTCTCCGCGGAGTACCCGGGGGAGTCGGTGGTCATAGCTCCTCCAACAGTTGGTTCATCCGATCGATCTCAGCCTGCTGGCGCGCCGCCAGGGACCGCGCGATGCTGATGGCCTCGGGACTCTCGCCATGCTCGATCTCGTTGTGCGCCATTGTGATCGCGCCACGGTGGTGGTCGATCATCGAGTGCAGCCACAGCTTGTCGAATGCCGGCCCGCGCAAGTTGCGCAGCTTGTCGATGGTGGGCTGATCCACCATGCCGGGGATGTCGGTGGCGTCCTGGTCCGCATCGTGGCGGCTGGATTTCCCGTCGGGAACCTCCCACTGCAACAGTTGCGCCTGGCAACCCTGCAGTTCGGTGCGCTGCTGAGCGGCGATCTGATCGGCGAGCGTCACCAGTGCCGGTTCGGTGCTCTGGCCGCGCACCATGGCCGTCAGGTCCAGCGCCTGCTGGTGGTGGACGACCATGTCCTGCAGGAACGCGATGTCGGCGGGGCTGCCGGTGTTGGCCGACGCGGGACTGCTCGACGACGGTGACTCCGGCTGGGATTCCGGCGACGGGCGGTGACACCCGCCCGCGGCGATGCCGACTGCGAGCGCGACGAGGACGGTGACGGCTGATCTCATGGGCCTACTTTAGCGCATACCCCCGCGGGGTATTTTATCCGTTTTGTCCGGTCGATTCCTACCGGCATACTTAGCTGGTGACTCCTCAGCCCTCGGCCCCTGTCGACATCAAACCACGCAGTCGCGACGTCACCGACGGCCTGGAACGGGCCGCCGCCCGCGGCATGCTGCGGGCGGTGGGCATGGGTGACGAGGACTTCGCCAAGCCCCAGATCGGGGTGGCGTCGTCGTGGAACGAGATCACCCCGTGCAACCTGTCGCT